>NZ_JBVVQZ010000001.1:0-282137 GCF_055811635.1 Mesorhizobium sp. WSM4806
CCCGCCACCCCCGCCTCCTCCCGAAGAAGGAATGATTACGGGAGGTGCGGCAGCAGGCTCGTCCGCAACCGGTTTGACCACTTTCCTGGCGGCCACCGGTTTGGGAGCCGGGTTGACGATCCGCGGCGCCGCGGCTCTGCGAACGACCTTCGGCGCCGGCGTGGGCGTTGCCACCAGCGGCGTCGGCTGAAGGGGCGGCCAGGATGTGCAGCCCATGACCCCCGCCAAGGCGATGGACAGAGTTATCCCGATTGTTGCCTGCTTCAGATTTCTGCCCACCATTGCCTCCTTGCTGATCAGAACAAATCCCGACGCGGATTGGCTTGTTCCCAGACCGCCCTTGCCACTTTGACCAGTTGCTTGTCGACAGAACCGCTCAACGGAATCTTCGACTTGAGTTCCCCACGCAGTTGCTTCAACGCTGCCGCTTTCGCCTTGGTCCCGAATTTTGCCAACGTCGCCCGGGCATCAGGCAGCTCATTGCGCAGATCTAGCGCAACTGTGAATGCCAGGAAACGCACGGCGACGGCCTGGTCGGCCTTGTCGCCCTTTTGCATCTCGAGGGCCGCGCGATCATAGGCGCCGGACTGGTCACCGCGCGAGGTTGCCAGTTCAAACAGGCGTTGGGCTTCATCAAGGTTCTGCTCTACGCCAACGCCATCACGGTACATGCGCGCAAGACTGCCCGGCGCATAGGGCTGGCCGAGGTCCATGGCCTTCTGAAAAAGCGCCAGCGCAGCCTTCGGATCCTTTTCGACGCCCCGGCCGCTGAGGTAATTGCGACCGAGCAAGTTCATCGAATACATGTCCTGGCGCTGGACGCCGGCCTCCAGGAACGCAACGGCACGGGCCTGATCGGCGGGCACGCCGCTGCGGCCTTCGGTGAAGATCGCCGCGAGATCGTTCATGGCATAGGTATGCCCCATCGATGCCGCCTTGAGCAGCAGATCCAATCCTTTGCCGGTGTCGCGCTCGACGCCGTAGCCATGGAACAAGGCACGGCCCCACGATGTCATGCCGTAGGGATCGCCCTTGTCGGCCGCAGCGGCGTAGAAGGTGTTGGCCTGCTTGCGGTCGACAGCCAGGCCCGTTCCCGTCGCGTAGAGGTAGCCGAGCTCGAACACTGCGCGCACATGCCCCCTGTCGGCGGCCTGTTGTATGGCTTTCCTGGCCTGGTCGACCTTGCCGGCTGCAAGCAGCGCGCGGCCCAGTTCATAACGGAAGCGGGCGACATCGGGATACGCCTTCACCGCAGCCTCGCACAGCTTGACCGCGTCGGCGCCGATTTCATTCGGCAGCAGGCCGGGGACGACGCCTTGAAGGTCGAGAGGTTCGCCGGCAGCCAGGTCGCACGGATCGACGCTCGGCGACAGTTTCATTTTGGCGGGTTTGGCTGCTCCGCTGTCCGCCCGAATTTCGAAGGCGATCTCGACCGGTGCGCTGGCGCCGATCTGGGGTTCATAGCGCAGCCCCTCGACTTCGCCGACCGTCAAGCTCGATTCGGGCGACAGGGTCCGATCCGGCAGGGAGAGTGTCCCCGTTGCCGGATAGTTTGTGACTTTCAGGCTGACCGCCGCATCATCTGTCGGGACATCCAGGTTCAGAGCAACGGCGCCGACGCCGACCGGAACGTCGACGTCCCGGTTCTCGATCGCCTCGGCCGCACCGGTGACATGAATGCCGCGCTGCAGCACCTGCTGCTTCTGCTCGGCTTCGAGCGCGGCCATCACCTGTTCGCCCTCGGCCCCTTCGCCGCTCTTGACCCGGAACACCAGCATGCCCCTGGCTTCGCCGCCCCAACTGTCGCGTGCGGCGTAGGCCAGCATATCCATCTCTTCCGGCTGGCCGGTTCCCTTGGGGACATCCAACTGCAAACGCGGCAGATCCTTGCCCTGGATCAGGTCTCCCGCCTCGACGACCTTGCCGTCCAGCATCAGGCGTCCCAAGGCGGGCGGTCTTTCGATGCTGACGGTTATCGTCCCGCCATCGACCTGGACCGGTTCCGGAAGGTCCAGATCGACGGGGCCGGCCCCTGACAGCACGACCTTCTCCAATACCGGCGGCAGCGATGGGCGGCTGATGCGGCGCATCAGAACGACTTCGTCGATCAGCGACGAGTTCTCCCAGGGAACCTGCAAGCCCTTGGTCGCCTCAACCACATCCCGGCGGACGGCCGACATGACCGTGCGGATCTCCTGGTTCGGGGCGAGCGCGCGACGAGAAAACGCCGATGAGAAAGGACTGAGGTCGCCGGCGCCGTCATAGGCGACCGCGCCGGGTTCGGTGGCGAAAGCAATCAGTGTGTTCAGTGAGCTTCTTACTTGCGCAAGGCCGGTGCCGCTGGCGGTAAGAAGCTGGTCCCTGAGCCAGTAGTCCTTGCGAGGGAATGGATTGTTGCGGCAGGCATCGAGGATGATCACCTGGATCTTCGATTTCGAACGCATCTGCTGCAGCACATCGTTCAGCTTGATTGCCTGGACCTCGACGTCCGCCGCATCTTTCAACGAGGCATCGACAGGGATCAGGAAATTTTCGCCGCCGATCTGAAAGCCGTGGCCGGAATAGTAGACGACAGCCACATCAGCGCCGTCCACGGCGGCAAGATAGTTGCGAAACTGATCTTCAAATTGCAGCTTCGTAAGATTGCTCGCGACGAAAACATCAAAACCAGCCGCTCGAAACGTGTTGGACACGTCCACCACATCCTTGGCCGGGTTCTTAAGGGCCGAGATTTCCTGGTAATCGGAGTTGCCGATTACAAAGGCGACCCTTCGTTCGACTGCAGAAGCGTCGAAAGTCGCGACGCTTGCGAGCATCAAGGCCGCAACGAATCCGCAACGTCGGAGCATGGCAAATCCCTTAACCGTCGTTACCTGGCGACCACAAGAACACAGCTTGCAGTGCCAAGGTCCGTTAGAGAGCATGCTATCTGCCGAGACAGAAAAGAGAGAAAAGCCGTCGCGACAGCGGTATATTCCTCACTTGATCGATCCCTAAATTACATCAGAGGCCGAGTGTCCGCAATGATCGTCAATCGGATTCTCGAGCTGGCTATTTTCCGTGGTCGATACGGTCCCCTCGGGCCGCGCGCGGCCGGCATAGCCTTGACTTGCGCATGCATCACGCGTCAGGGCGCCTGAGGTTTTCCACTGCTAATGTCGGCCTGCCCCTGATTTTTCCTAGCCACCATTTCCGCGACTCAATTAGCGTCTGCTTATGGAGCATCGGCACGCCATTCGACGGAACAAGGAAGGGCTTTGGGAGGTCTACGATATAGACGACGATAGGGTGGTCTTCGCAGAAGGGGTGGCTCTGACAGATTTGCTGGATGAGGAGGCCCTCGACGCCCTGGAGTTGCTAAAGGGTGGATTCCTGGTCCCGAGCAGCGCTCCCAAGGCCAGTTGACAGTTCCCCAAGGGATACGCCGAGGCGCCGCGAGATGGGGCACTGAAGGCGGATCGCCGACACGCAAAGGCGCCGCCGCCTGGCGGGCTCCTGGATGCGTTCTTTCGTCGAGATCTGCCACCTATTTTCGGCCACGTCGCAGCCGCGATGCGGAAGGTTGGATTAATTCGCAATGCTCAGCGCGCCGCAGCGTGTCAAAACGAAAAATTCTCCTTCGTTTGGTTGATGCCGGAACAGTGCTCCGTCCGTAAGTTCGTGCTATATATTAGCAGGAGCTGTTATGAGGTTTTTGCCCGTTCAGGAACCGACCAACACATGGGCCGTGTTCGATACGACCGTGGATGTGCCTGCGTACTTCGCTGGTATTTGCCTTATCGGCTTGCCGCGGGAGCGGGCGGAGTGGCTTGCAGCAAGGGCCAATCAAGATGCGTTGGCAAGAAGCAGCAGGATCGGCCGGCTTTCGTCTCCGGAGACTGAGCACGCCGTGCTTCCCATGCGCAAATGCCAGAAATCGCTTACATCAGCAGCAGGGATTTCAACGACGGAGGAAGAGGCCGCTGCGTTGGCAGCCAGGCATCAGCAGCCACAGTAAGTCCGACATCACCAGCAAACCGATACAGCGATTGGTTGCCGGCGTCGGGCGAGGCCATCCAGCTTGTCGCCAATGCGCTCCCCCGGTTTGTAGCTCTGCCAGGGATCGCGGTTATTGCTGATCCGGCATCTCGGTATTCTCTTGGGGGTTCTTCTCGACGCCCGCGGCAGGCGAGGTGTCGGCCGGGGCGTTCCCGCCTTGGTTTTGCTCCTGGGCTCTTTTGAGTGGCGAGGTGCGCCAGCCCATATCGGCATACAAAAAGCCAATGAGAAAGCCGACGATAATGATCGCTGCTATCGCAAGCGAAAGTATAGCGTTACGTCGCTCCATGTCCGGCTCCTTCCTGCGAGCCGAACAGCCAGTATCGAAAATGGTTCCCATCTACCATGGATGCGCGGGATCAATGCCTTGCCGCATAAATTGCACACCGAAGGAGACTCCTGAAGCCGCAGGTCGTGGAACTTCGCACCGTGCCGGCGGTTGAAACGTAGGCGCTGTGAGCAACGAACGAACCCATCCGTTGTTTCCGTCGCAGCAGGAAGGAGACACCATGGCCAACAAGAATACCACATCGAAGCCGGCAATCCGGCAGGCAAATGCCGCCGGCTTGCGACGTCCAAGGCGGGACGCTGACGATACGGATACCGGAGCGAGGCCGCCGACGCCGAAAACCGCGGGAACATCGAAGCCCTCGACCGCTCCGCTGGACAATCCGGTGGCGAACCGCAACGCCGGCCGGCCGCGCCAGAAAGGCACCACGCCGCGGCCGACCGAAAAGCCGCTGGACTGAAGGGCGATGGCAGCGGCTGCTGAAACGAGCTAGTTCGGCGACACAGTGATTTGACAGATCGGCGATCGGCAGCGAACGTCGATAATTCGCGTCAGTGACAAACCGCAAACCTTGGAGATTGGCCGAAACACCCCTCCACTTCGTCATCCCAGGGCAAGCGAGGAGCGAAGCGACGCGGCGCAGACCCTGGGATCCATGCCGTTACCTCAGCCGAGGAATACAGCGGACCAGAATAAAAGCGCTCCGTAGCGATCCTTCGCGCCCCCCTCTGTCCTGCCGGACATCTCCCCCACTTGGGGGGAGATTGGCAGCTTCGCGGACAGCGTCCTTTTTGCAAAGGTTGGTGGTTGCGAAATCAGTGATGAAGGCCAATCTCCCCCCTTGTGGGGGAGATGTCCGGCAGGACAGAGGGGGGCGCTGGCCCTCGGCGATCAATGGGTCTGCACCGCAGCAGCGCTCCGAGGTAATGGAATGGATCCTAGGGTCTGCGCCGCGTCGCTTCGCTCCTTGCTTCGCCCTAGGATGACGAAGTGGAGGGGTGCTTCGGCTAATCTCAAACGTTTGCACTGAGATCGGCCGTTTGCGGGGGTTATCGACGTTCGCTGCCGATCGCCGATCTGTCAAAATCACTCTGTCGAGGAACTAGGACGTCGGGACCAATTCCGCCAAGGCTCTGAGAATGGCCGCCTGATCTGCCGGCTTGCGAACAAATCTAGCGTTGGCGAACGCGGATGGAACATCGCGCGGCCCAAAGCCGGTCAGGCACGCGAACGGAATATGGCGGGTTTTTAGTTCTTCTGCGATCGCCAGGCTCGTTTCGCCATGCAGTTGAACATCCAGCAGCGCCACGTCGACAGGATTTTCGCCGATAAGACGAAGGGCCGCCGCCACCGAAGGGGCCGGGCCGATCACCTGATGTCCCCAATCGCGCAGACAAGCAGCGATGTCCTCGGCGATGAGCCATTCATCCTCGACCACCAGAACGCGCAGCGGGTCGCTCACGGCGCCTCCTTGCGCATCATCGGGAATGTGATCTGGACCTCAAGACCGTCACGATTGAAGGTGGTCTCGACGTTTCCGCCCAGCCGGTAGGCGATCTCGCCCTGCAACAGCGAAAGCCCGAAGCCGTTAATTTCGGGCTTTCTGACCGGCGGCCCACCTCTCTCGCGCCAGGCAAGCCTGAAAATGCCGCCATCTGCCGACCACGTCAGCGCCACCCTGCCCTCGGGCTTCGACAGCGCGCCATATTTGGCGGCGTTGGTCGCCAGTTCATGAATGGCCATGCTGAGGGAAAGGCCCTGTTGCGGGCTAAGCTTCACTTCAGCGCCGTCAAGTTCGAACCGGTCAATGCTGAAAGCTTCGAGTTCCTGATGCAGCAGTTCGTTGATCGAAGCTTCTTTCCAGCGCTCCTTCGACAGCAGACCGTAAGCCCGCGACATGGCGTGCAGGCGACCGATCAGCGCTTCGGCGAATTCTTCCTTCGATTCCGAACTTTCACGGGTGCGGTTGGCGATGCTGGCGACCACCGCCAGCATATTCTTGACGCGGTGGTTCAGCTCCGAAATGAGCACCCGGTTTTGCTCTTCCGTCTCGGCCAACGTGGTGACATCGACCAGCGTGACCACGACGCCCTGGATCCGGTTGTCCTTGTCGCGATAGGGATTGATGCGAACCATGTAAAACCGGCCCCGATTGTCGCGCGCCAGATGATGATTCAGGGTCTCCCCGGTTTCGAAGACAGCATCGATGTGCTGTTTCAGCTCGGGATAGTCGAGCTGGCTCGAAAGCTCGGTCAGCGGCCGGCCGACGTCGGAGGGACGCAGGCTGAAGAAAGACGAGGCCGCCGGCGTAAAGGTCCGCACCACCAGATTGCGGTCGAGGAAGATGGTTGCGATCTGCGTGCTCTCGAACAGATTGCGCAAATCGCTGTTGGCGCGGTCGAGCTCTTCTATCTTGCTGGTCAGCTCCGAATTTATCGTGTTGAGCTCCTCGTTGAGCGATTGCATCTCCTCCTTCGAGGCCTCAAGCTCCTCATTGGTCGACTGCGCCTCCTCGTTGACGGAGACGAGTTCCTCGTTCGACGATTTCAGCTCTTCCAGCGCCGTTTCGTACTCCTCGATCGTCGACTGCAGTCGCTCCCGGGTTTCGCGCAGCTCCCGCTCGAGATCGGCAGTGCCTTCGCTGCTACGGTTTTCGGGCCCAACATCGGACCGCGCCTGCACCGGCCCCGTCGCTTCGAACAGGACGAGATAAAGCCGTTCGCCCTTGCCGCGTTCCGCCAGGGGCTCGACAGTGAGTTTGATCGACAGGGCCTGTTCGTGGTCCTCGTCAACGACGACATTTTCCCGCACGACGGTGCGGCGCGTCGTGGCGGCTTCCCGCAATGCCGCGCGCAGGTCGAGCCTTAGCCCGGAGCGGGCCAAAGTCAGCACCTGCCGGCTCGGAATGCCTTGCGGCGCTTCGAGATATCGGCCGGTCCGCGCCGAATAGTAGACGACGTCACCGTCGCCATTCACCACGACATGCGGCGGCGCGAAACGCTCCAGCACTTGTGCCTCGACCGCCTGTCGAAGCGGATAGCTGGCGGTTCGCTTGTTCGGCCCCGTTCCTTCAGGCAGGAAGGCGCCTGAACGGCCATCGCCGATCAGCATCGGCAGCCTAATGTGTGGCGAGGCATGCTCGCGCGCCTGAAAAATGCGCTGCTTCTTGTCGACGGTGGCGAAGAGGTTGTCGTGCTGGCCGACGCTTTCGGACGTGCCGAGGAAAAGATAACCGCCCGGCTTCAGCGCGTAGTGGAAGATCGGAATCACCCGGTTCTGGATGTCCGAGCCGAAATAGATCAGCAGGTTGCGGCATGAAACCATGTCCATGCGTGAAAACGGCGGGTCGCGGACGACGCTGTGAGGGGAAAAGACGCACAGCTCCCGGACCTCGTTGGCAAGCACGTGGCTCTCGCCGTCGCTGCTGAAAAAACGCTGCCTGCGCTCGGGCGAGACGCCCTGCAGCAATGCCGCCGGGTAACGCGCCGCGCGCGCCACCGCAAGCGCGGGCTCATCGATGTCGGTCGCAAATATCTGGACGCGTGGCACAACCGAAAGCGTCTCCATGTGTTCGCGCAACAGCATGCCGATCGAGAACACCTCCTCGCCGGTGGCGCAGCCAGGCACCCAGATCCTGACGGCGTCGCTGGCGGTCTTGCCCTCGAACAGCTGTGGTACGACCTTCTCCTCGAGCAGCTTGAACGCGTCGGGATCACGGAAAAAATCGGTGACGTTGATCAAAAGGTCACGAAAAAGGTTCGCCACCTCGCGAGCGTCCTTCTTCAGCCATTCAACATACTCTTCAATGGAATCAAGCTGTCCGATTTGCATGCGCCGCTTGATGCGCCGCAGGAATGTCTTGGTCTTATAGCCTGAGAAATCGTGGCCGGATTGGCCCTGCAGAATGCCGTAGATCTCGTCGCGGAGCCGACCCAGTTCTGCCGTCTCGTGCTCGCCGCCTCCGGCAACCCCGTTCAGCATGTCGAAGCTGCGGGCGAACCCCTCGAGCTTCGCGCCGATCTCCTCCGCCGGCGCCGCAATGTCGATCAGCCCGCTGGAGATCGCACTTTTCGGCATGTCCGGGTTGCGCGGACCGTAGCCGTCGGGAGCCTGGGCGACCGTCAGTCCGCCACGCTCCTTGATCGCCTTGGCGCCAAGCGTGCCATCGGAATCGCCGCCCGACAAAATGACGCCAACCGCATATTCGCCCTGATCCTCCGCCAACGCGCTAAAAAAGATATCGATCGGCTTGCGCTCGCGGCTGAGCACGTTGGATGGCCGCAGGTGCAGCACTCCCCGCTCGATCGTGAGAACGACGTTTTGCGGCATCACATAGACGTGGTCGGACAGGACAGTGGTGCCGTCCTCGACGACAACAACCGGGAGTTGCGTGTAACGTCCGACGACCTCATGAAGCAGGCTTTCGCGCTCGGGGCTGAGATGGGTGACGATGACGAACGCCATGCCGGGCTGGCCGGTGATGCCTTTGAACAGGCCCTCCATTGCAGGAATGCCGCCGGCCGACGCGCCGACGCCCACAATTGGAAATCTCTTCACCTGAGATGTCACCGCAAGCCCTCGGTTGAACAGCCTAGACGACAAGGCCGCCAAATCGACCCAAAGCCCACGACCGGGCTGAACGCAACGCCCAGCATATAACGTGCGCGAGGGCCGGAACAAGTCCGTGCAGACGGCGTTAAAGTCGGGATTATTGTGGAACTCCAATGTCAAAGCGCACACCTGAACTGAAGCTGACAAGACGAGCGTCGTTGCGCTTCGAGGATCTGCTGAGATTGCCGGGAAACGAATCCATTCCGCCGCGCATGCTTGTTTTGGCGAAGCGATTGCAGGCAGCCTTGCAGGAACATTCCGAACAGGCCCGTGCGGACACTTGCAAATCCCGCTCGAAGAAAGGGCGATGAGGTGCGCGATCTCCGAGGAGTGCGCATCCTGATTGTCGAAGACGATTGGGTATTGGCCGGCGATCTTGCAAGATATTTCGGCAATATGGGCGCGGTCGTCCTTGGCCCTGCGGCGACGGTCGAACACGCCTCCATGCATACCGAGGTGGCTGAGGCCGCAATCCTCGACGTCAATCTCAACGGCCGGCGGGTGTTTCCGATCGCCGACGAACTGATGCGCCGCGGCGTTCCCTTCGTCTTTTTCAGCGGTGACGAGGACATCGTCATTCCCGAACGTCTCCGCCACGCCAGCAATCTTCGAAAATCGTCGGATAGCTACGCCGTCTTCGACGCCTTGTTCCCTCCGGAAAAATCCGCCCTTGCCGGTCGCCCTGCCGTGAACTTGTCGGACAACGTGTTTTCACTTCTGCCGAAGCTCAGGCTCGCGGCGCGGCTGCTTCTGGGCGACGTCGGTGCTTCCGATCGGCTGGTCGAGCGAACACTGGAGCGCGCCATCGGCGAGATCGACAGGCGGCGGCCCGGTGTATCGACCGAAGACTGGCTGAACGGCATCATGCGAAACATTGCCGGATCGGGCGGAACCAGCCTGCTGCACTGAGATTGGTTTTCTAACAGTCTGAAAAATATGCGAAAACAGCGAGCTATAGTTAAGTCCTCTATCAGAACGCGAGGTGCGCCTAAGAGCTACCCGACAGCGCTGAGTAGCAGCTTCCTCAGTCGTTCTTGCGGTCGATGAATTTGTTGAACCGGCTGTTTTTTCCGGAGCCGGTTTCGTCCTGGTAAAGGAAAGTCAGATCGTTCTCGTCGAAAATCCGGAAGAACTCATCCCATTCAATGGGTTCGAGCCTCTCCTCGGGCTCGCCAAAATCGATCCGCAAGATGCCGCCCTCGCCCCTGGTTCGTACAACCGCCGGTCGGCCACCACGATCTTCGGCCCATTGGCGGATCTCGTCATGATTGGTGGTTGTCTTCGATTCAGACATTGGAACCTCCTTTGATCCAGACCTTGCAGGCGTGTGGCCTCCTGGCTTGCGCCCACGGACCGGATGACCGCCCCTAACACCAAAGAAGCTGCAATGTTCCAGCGCATCGCCCAAGGCTCGTTCGCCATGCGTTCACCTCAGGTTGCAGCCTCGCCAAAACCATCTTTGTTGAAGCAGAGGGAACAAACCTTTTGCCAAACAGTTCGGGGCGCCAAGGCCAACTGCGTAAGGAGTTGTCGTGAAACGCATACTGGTTACAGGAGGGTGCGGTTTCATCGGCCGCCACGTCGTCCAGGAACTCGTTGAACATGGTTATGCCGTCTGCATTCTCGATGCGCTGCTGGAACAGGTGCACGGCAGCGAGGCGATCAGCCTGCCGGCAGGAGCCGAACTGATCAAAGGCGACGTTCGCGATCGCGCCGCCGTCGCCGAGGCGCTGCAGGGCGTCGACGCCACCGTTCATCTCGCCGCCGAGGTCGGCGTCGGCCAGTCCATGTACGAGATCGCCCGCTATGTCGGCGCCAACGACCTCGGCACCGCCACCCTGCTCGAGGCACTGATCAAGCATCCGGTCGAGAGGATCGTCGTCGCCTCCTCGATGAGCGTCTACGGCGAGGGTCTCTATGCCACGCCAGGCGGTCGGCGCGTCGACAATGCACGGCGGCAGGCCAGCGACGTCAAGAGCGGCCAATGGAATCCGCTGTCGGCGGCGGATGAAAGCCTGTCGCCGCTGCCGACAGACGAGGAAAAGCCGGTCGACCTCGCCTCGATCTATGCGCTGACGAAATATGCCCAGGAGCGCGCCGTGCTGATCTTCGGCGATGCCTATGGCGTCGATGCGGTGGCGCTGCGCCTGTTCAACGTGTTCGGCGCCGGACAGGCGCTGTCAAATCCTTACACCGGCGTTCTGGCGAATTTCGCTTCACGCCTCGCCAACGGCCAGCGGCCGATGATTTTCGAAGATGGCGAGCAGAAACGCGATTTCGTGCATGTGCGCGACGTCGCCCGCGCGTTCCGCCTGGCGCTGGAACAACGCCAGGCGCGCGGCCACGTCATCAACATCGGCAGCGGACGGGCCTATGCGATCAGCGAGGTCGCCCGGCTGCTCGCCGACGCCATGGGTGTGCCGGACCATCGGCCTGAAATTCTCGGCAAGGCGCGCGCCGGCGATATCCGCAATTGCTTCGCCGACATCTCGAAGGCGCGCGAACTGCTCGGTTTCGAGCCGCAGCACCGGCTGGAGGATTCACTCGACGAGTTCGTCGCATGGGTGCGCAACACGGTCGCCATCGACCGCGGCGCCGACATGAAACGGGAACTCGAAGAGCGAGGACTGGTGTCATGAGGCCGGACGGTTTTCGTGAAGCGCCGGTGGCTATCGTCGGCGGCAGCGGCTTCATCGGCTCGAACCTCGCCGACAGCCTGTTGTCGGATGGGGTGCCGGTGCTGGTCGTCGACAATCTCAGCCGCCCGGGCGTCGACCAGAACCTGGCTTGGCTGGCGCAGAAGCACGGCAATCAACTTGCCGTGGAAACCGCTGATGTCCGGGACGAAGACGTGCTGGCGCCGCTTTTGGCGCATGCCAGGGCGATATTCCATCTCGCCGCGCAAACCGCCGTCACCACGAGCCTGGCCCAGCCAAGCGAAGATTTCGACATCAATCTGCGCGGGACCTTCAACGTTTTGGAAGCGGCTCGCCTTAGCGGCAGACGCATTCCCGTGATCTTCGCCAGCACCAACAAGGTCTATGGCGGCCTGCCCGACGTCACAGTGCGCGAAGAGGACGATCGGTGCGTGCCCTGCGATGCCAGCATCCGCGCCAACGGGATAGACGAGGCCTGCGGCCTGGATTTCTGCACCCCCTATGGCTGCTCCAAAGGCGCGGCCGACCAATATGTGCTCGATTATGCCAAGTCGTACAATCTGCCGACCGCGGTCCTGCGCATGAGCTGCATCTACGGGCCGCGCCAGTTCGGCACGGAGGACCAGGGCTGGGTCGCCCATTTTCTGCTCAGCGCGCTTTCCGGCCGGCCGATCACGATCTACGGCAACGGCAAACAGGTGCGCGATATCCTTCATGTCAGCGACGCCGTTGCGGCCTATCGCGGGGTACTTGCCCGGATCGACGACATCAAGGGCCAGGCATTCAATCTCGGTGGCGGACCGGGCAACGCCGTCAGCCTGCGCATGCTGATCGAGGAGATCGGCGAGCTGACCGGGCGGAACCTCGCGATCCGCTACGACCGGGAACGCACCGGCGACCAACCTTTCTTTGTCGCCGATACCGGCAAGTTAGAAGCGACGCTCGACTGGAAAGCGCATGTCTGCTGGCGCGACGGCGTCCGCGATCTCGCCGACTGGCTCCGGCGTCATCGCCTCGAGCCTGAACCAGCGAGGTACGTGGCATGAAAGTCGCCCTGGTCAATCCGTTCTGGACCTACGAGGACAGCATCTATTTCGGCTGCCGCCAGCCACATCTGCCGCTGGAATTGGGCTACTCGAAAGCCTCGCTGGAGGCCGACGGCCATCAGGTGCTGATGCTGGACGGGCAAATCCAGAAGCTCGACAACGCGGCACTTGCCGATCGCGTCGCCGCTTTCGCACCGGCCATGGCCGTCGTCAGCACGGCGCCGACCTATTTGTTTTGGCGCTGCGCGCCGCCCGAGCTGCGTGTACCAGCCGACTTCCTCAACCGCCTCGCCCGGCGGGGCGGCCGCACAGTGGCTGTCGGGCCGCACGGCTCGGCGACGCCGGCGCCGACGCTGCGCAAGCTGGGCGTCGATGTCGTCGTGCGCGGCGAATGCGAAGAGGTCGTCGCAGAACTCGCCCGCCGTCACGATTGGAGCGCCGTGCCACACACCGCTCATCTCGACCAGGGAAAACTTGTCGGCAATGGCGGCGTTCACGCCAGTTCGTTTGTCGATCATCCGCCGCTCAGCTGGCCGTCCGATTGGATTGCCGCGCATTCGCACCATCACCACCGGTTCGACGACGATCAGCTGGGTTTAGGAGCGGAGGTCGAGGCGTCTCGCGGCTGCCCCTACAATTGCAGCTTCTGCGCCAAGATCGATTTCCGCGACGCCTACCGCCGCAGGAACCACGATGCGATCATCGCTGAAATCGATCTGCTGATCGGGCAAGGCGTCGGCTACATCTATTTTATCGACGAGATCTTCCTGCCACAGAAGGCGCTGCTGGAGGCACTGGTCGATCGCGACGTCAAGTTTGGCGTGCAGACCCGCATCGATCTTTGGAAGCCGGAGCTCCTCGAACTGCTGGGTGCCGCCGGCTGCGTTTCGATCGAAGCCGGCCTCGAAAGCCTGACGGTGGAAGGCCGGGCCATGCTGGCAAAGCGTTGCCGGCTGGGCACCGAGGAACTGGCCGCCTTGCTGGTCAATGCACGACGTCACGTCCCGTTCGTCCAAGCCAATCTGATCGGCGTCGTCGAGGACGATCCGGCTCTGGTCGATCATTGGCGCAAGCACCTCATTGACCGCGGCGTGTGGGCCAACGAGCCGGTGCCGCTCTATCCCTACCCCAGTTCGCCCAGCTATCGCGAGCTTTGGGGCGAGCCCGACGATCTCGCCTGGGAGCGCGCCCACGAGCATTACCTGGCCTCTTTCCGGACGTTCAGCGACATCCAGGAGAAGCGCCCGCGAGCGCTGGCCGATTTGGAGGCGACATGTTGCAGTCACTGATCCGCCGCCCGCGGCGAATCCTGATGACCGTCGATGCCGTCGGCGGCGTCTGGCGCTACGCGCTCGATCTGGCGCGGGAGTTGGCTCATGGCGGCGACAGCATCGTGCTCGCCGGGCTAGGCCCGGAACCGTCCGAAGAGCAGGCGAAGGAGGCACAGGCTTTCGCTGATTTGGCGTGGCTCAAGACACCGCCGGACTGGATGACCCGCAATGAGGACGATCTGGAAATGTTGCCGCAGGAACTGCGCGCGCTTGTTGGCGATCACGCGATCGACCTCGTCCATCTCAATGCGCCGACACAGGCCGTTGGACTTGATCTGCCCTGCCCGGTCGTGACGGTCTCGCACTCATGCGTCGTGACCTGGCTCCACGCCGTCAGGGGACAGGCTGTGGACGGCGAATGGGCATGGCAGAAGGACCGCAACAGACGCGGTTTCGATGGGGCCAATGCGGTAATCGCGCCCAGCCGCAGCCATGCCGGCATGCTCGAGGCCTGCTACGGGCCGATCGCCGGCCTGAGCGTTGTCAGCAACGGCACACGGCCGGGTCCAAAGGCAGAGCGACGCGAACCGGTGGTTGTCGCCGCCGCGCGCTGGTGGGACGAAGGAAAGAACGCAGCTACGCTGGACCAGGCAGCAGCGCTGACGAAATGGCCAGTCTTCGCTGCCGGGCCGATCGAGGGCGGCGATGGCCAACGCGTCAGTTTCAGCAATGTCGTTGCTCTGGGCTCGGTCTGCCACGACGAGGTGCGTCGCTTGATGGCGCGGGCCGGCATCTTCGTATCGCCCTCCATTTATGAACCATTTGGCCTTGCCGCACTGGAGGCAGCGACGTCGGCGACACCTTTGGTGCTTGCCGACATCCCGACCTATCGCGAATTGTGGAATGGCGCGGCTTTGTTCTACGACGTCCACGATCCAGGCGATCTCGCCAGACGTGTCGATTGTCTCTCTGACGACGCCCAGTACAGGCGCCGGCTCGGCGACGCCGCCGCACGCCGAGCCCGCAGGTTTTCACCAGCAAGGCAAGCGGCGGCCATGCACGACATCTACGATCGGGCCGCCCTGGCCGTTGCGGAATGCTGACAATGCGGTTCCTGTTCTATACCCATTCGGTCGTTTCCGACTGGAACCACGGCAACGCACATTTCCTGCGCGGCATCATGCGGGAGCTTGTTGCACGCGGGCACCAGGCGATCGCGCTGGAGCCAGCAGACGGCTGGAGCCGTTCGAACCTGCTGGCAGAGAAAGGGCCCTACGCGGTCGAGCGCTTCAGAAAAGATTTTCCGGAGCTGATGTCGGTGACCTACGACGCGTCCTTCGACCATGAAGGCTGGATTGCCGACGCCGATGTGGTGATCGTCCACGAATGGACCGACCCGGACCTTGTCGCGCGCATCGGCAGGGCCAGGGCGAATGGAGGCGGTTTCACGCTTCTGTTCCATGACACCCACCATCGCGCCGTCTCGGCGACGCAGGCGATCTCGGCTCTGCGGCTGGAGCAATATGACGGCGTGCTGGCTTTCGGCGAGGCGTTGCGGCAAAGCTATTTGCGCGCCGGCTGGGGCAAACGTGCTTTCACCTGGCACGAGGCGGCGGATGAGCGCCTGTTCAAGCCTCACCCGGAGATCGACCCGACTGCCGATCTGATCTGGATCGGCAACTGGGGCGATGATGAGCGCAGTGCCGAAATCAAGGAATTCCTGATCGATCCAGTCGAAGAACTTGGCCTGCGTGGCACTGTTCATGGCGTGCGCTATCCACGCGAAGCGCTCGCCGATCTTGCCGCCGCCGGCCTGAGTTACGAAGGCTGGATTGCCAATGCCGACGTGCCCAAGGCATTCGCGGCCCACCGCGTTACCGTCCACATCCCGCGGCGCCCATATCGGGAGACCCTGCCCGGCATCCCGACGATCCGCATGTTCGAGGCGCTCGCCTGTGGCATCCCGCTCGTTTCGGCGCCTTGGGCCGATGTCGAACAACTCTTCAGGCCAGGCATCGACTTTCTTTTCGCGCGCGACGGTTCCGAGATGTGCCGCCATCTTCGCGACGTGCTGGACGATGCTGGCCTGGCCGCCTCTCTGGTGAGATCCGGCCTCGAAACCATCGGGAGGCGACACACTTGCCGGCACCGGGCGGACGAGCTGTTCGACGTGCTCGCCGAATGCGGCAACCGCCAAGCCATCGATCGCATCGCCAAAGAGGAGACAGTCGCATGAAGATTGCATTTTATGGATCGAGCCTGCTGTCGTCCTATTGGAACGGCGCGGCGACTTATTACCGCGGATTGCTGAAGGCTCTTTCTCAACTTGGCTACGAGATCACGTTCTATGAACCGGACGTCTACGACCGGCAGAAGAACCGCGATATCGAGGCACCGGACTGGTGCAACGTCGTCATCTACGAGGCGACCCCGCATGCACTGATGCAGGTGGCAGCAAGCGCCGGCAAAGCCGACATCGTCGTCAAGGCGAGTGGAGTGGGCTTCGAGGACGAGGCGCTGCTGCGCGCCGTGCTCGACCACGCCCGTACGGATGCGCTTACAGTGTTCTGGGATGTCGATGCACCGGCCACTCTTGGCCAATTGCGCGACGAGCCGGATCACCCGCTGCACCACGCTTTGCGGGAGATCGACCTTGTCCTCACCTATGGCGGCGGCGACCCGGTCGTCTGGGCCTATCGTGCGCTGGGGGCTGCCGAATGCGTGCCGATCTACAACGCCCTCGATCCCGAAACGCACCATCCGGTCGCGAAGGACAAGCGTTTCGCCTGCGACCTCGCCTTTCTCGGCAACCGCCTGCCGGACCGTGAAGCACGCGTCGAAGCCTTCTTCCTCGATCCGGCCAACCGTTCGGGCGATCAGCGTTTCCTGCTCGGCGGATCTGGTTGGGGTGACAAGCAGCTGCCGGCAAATGTCGCATGGCTCGGCCACGTCGGGACGCGGGACCACAATGCGTTCAACGTCACCCCCAAGGCGGTGCTGAACATCAGCCGCGACAGCATGGCCGCCAACGGCTTTTCGCCTGCCACGCGCGTCTTCGAGGCTGCCGGTGCCGGCGCATGCCTCATCACCGATGCCTGGCTCGGCGTCGAATTGTTCCTGGCCCCCGGGGAAGAGATCCTGGTGGCGCGCGATGGTAATGATGTCACTGAGATCTTGCGCACCCTCACCCCCCAGCGGGCAAGGGCGATCGGCGCATCTGCGCTTCGGCGTGTTCTCGCCGAGCATACCTATGCGTTAAGGGCCGCTGTCGCCGACGCTGTCTTCAGGCGTCATTTCGAGCGCCCCACCGTGGAGGCAGCGGAATGATCCAGCGGCTCGACATCGTCTTTCTTGGCCTGTCGTTGTCCTCTTCATGGGGAAACGGCCATGCCACGACCTTTAGGGGGTTGCTGAAGGGCCTGCACGAGCTCGGCCATCGCGTCACCTTCCTGGAGCGCGACGTGCCGTGGTATGCGAACCATCGCGATCTGCGCGACCCGGATTTCTGCACGTTGCGCTACTACGAAACGACGAACGATCTTCGTCGGACCTATGCCGGCTGTCTGCAACAGGCCGATGTCGTGGTGGTCGGGTCGTTCGTTCCGGAGGGGCGAGCCGTCATCGACATCGTCGCGTCCCTGTGCACGGGCCAGTTCTGCTTCTACGACATCGACACGCCGGTCACGCTGGCCAAGCTCGCCGCGGATGATTGCGATTACCTATGCCGGCGGCAGATCCCGTATTTCGACGTCTATTTCTCGTTCACCGGCGGGCCAACACTCGCCCGATTGGCGGCGGACTTCGGTGCACGGTGCGCCGAGCCGCTCTACTGCTCCGTCGACCCGGAGCGGCATCGCCGAACGGCCGATCCGATCCGCTGGGACCTTGGCTATCTCGGCACTTACAGCTCGGACCGGCAGGCGACGCTGGATGCTCTCCTGCTCGAACCGGCAAGACGCATGCCGGACCGTCGCTTCGTCGTGGCCGGCTCGCAATTCCCGTCCGAGACCGTCTGGCCAAGCAACGTCGATCGCATCGAGCACCTGCCGCCGGCGGACCACGCCTCGTTCTACAGCCGCCAGCGCTATACGTTGAACGTCACGCGCAGCTCCATGATAGCGGCTGGGTGGTCTCCCAGCGTACGCCTCTTCGAGGCGGCTGCCTGTGGCACAGCGATCATCAGCGATCGCTGGACCGGTCTGGACAGCTTCTTTCCGACAGCCACGATCAACACGGCGGGCCAAGCCGAAGACGTGATCGATATCCTGTCCAGCCAATCCGACCGCGTCAGGCTTGCTTTGGCCAAGCGAGCGTGTGCAACGATCCTGGCGGCACATACAAGCGCCGCGAGAGCCCGCGAATTCGTTTCGCTGCTGGCGCGGCCAAGATCGGCACGTCCAGCGCTCGATCTGAACATCGAAAGTGCAGCATGACTGGCAGACAGGAGAAAATAGAGATGCGGCAATCAAGAAGGACACAACGGACCAGAACGGCGCTTGTCGCCGGCGGCGCGGGTTTCCTCGGTTCGCATCTTTGCGAGACACTGCTTCAGGCCGGGTGCCGTGTGATCTGTGTCGACAATTTTCTTACCGGTCGGATGGAAAACATCGTCTCGATGCTCGACAGTCCTCGTTTCCGGCTGATCGAGCAGGATATTTGCCGACCATTGGACCTTGCTGAGCCGGTCGACCGCATTTTCAACCTGGCGTGCGCCGCATCGCCGCCGCGCTACCAGGCTGACCCGATTCACACCACGCGGACCTGCGTGATCGGAACCCTCAATCTGCTTGAGCTTGCCGCCCGAAACAATGCGCGCCTCCTGCAGGCATCGACAAGCGAAGTGTATGGCGATCCGGAACAGCACCCGCAAACGGAAGACTATGTAGGTCACGTGAACTGCACCGGTCCTCGTGCCTGCTATGACGAGGGCAAGCGAACCGCCGAAACCTTGTGCTTCGACTATTTGAGAACCGAAACGGCCGACATCCGGGTCGCGCGCATCTTCAACACCTATGGTCCGCGGATGGATCCCGCCGACGGCCGGATTGTCTCGAACCTGGTGATGCAGGCGCTCGAAAAGAGGCCACTGACGATTTTCGGCGACGGGCTGCAGACCAGGTCGTTCTGCTACGTCTCCGATCTGGTCGACGGTCTGGTCCGCCTCATGGATCTCGATCCCAATCCGCGCCAACCGGTCAATTTGGGCAATCCTGGGGAATTCACCGTTCTCCAACTGGCCGGATTGGTGAGAGATTTGACCCATAGCAACTCGGTCTTCAAATTCCTGCCACTGCCGCAAGACGACCCTCGCCGGCGGCAACCGGACATTTCCCGTGCAAAAGCCCTTCTCGACTGGTCGCCAAAGGTGCCGCTCAAGCAAGGCCTGATGCAAACGATCAGCTATTTTACGGAGCTCGAAGCCAGCCGCAACGAGGATCA
The DNA here is from genome assembly GCF_055811635.1 of Mesorhizobium sp. WSM4806. Taxonomy (NCBI): domain Bacteria; kingdom Pseudomonadati; phylum Pseudomonadota; class Alphaproteobacteria; order Hyphomicrobiales; family Phyllobacteriaceae; genus Mesorhizobium; species Mesorhizobium sp. WSM4806. The sequence continues at coordinate 19,352 of NZ_JBVVQZ010000001.1, forward strand.
AATTTCCCCAATTGCGACAAGCGTAAGGTCCGCTTCAGGCCGACTGCAAAACCTGCCGGCCTGAGGTCAGGGAGAGCTGCCGCCCGCGGGCATGATCATGGTGAGACGGTGACCCTGCCAACAGGCGCTTTCACTTTTTCTCATTATGGGAACATCCGGTCGAGCTCGCCGTTGGGCGAAGATATCGGCGTGGAGGACGGACCCATGCATCGAAAACGATCCGGCAAGGACATCGAGCAAATGGCCGAAAGGGAGATAGCTGCCTTTCTGAAACGTGCCTCGATCACCTACCTCGAATGCTGTGTGAGCCTGATGATGACGCACCTCGAGCTCGAGGAAGTGGCCACCATCCTGGAAAAAGAAGCGGATATGCTGCGCAGGCTCGACTGAGGCTTGCGGCGCTGAGGCGTGGATCGGCTCAGGCAGCGCAAACCAGCGCGCAGCTTTGATCCGAATAGAAGTTCGTGATTTTTCCAGGTCGCAAGGAACATTCCCGGGAGTCGACAGTTCGGCGCGAGGAACATACCTTCAACAGCGATGGCGGCAGTTTCGTGGGATCAAAAAAGGTACGGATTGGAATAGTCGGCGTCGGCAATTGCGCATCCTCCCTTGTCCAGGGCCTCTCATATTATCGGGACGCCAGAGGCAATGAGCCGATACCGGGCCTGATGCATGCTGATCTCGGCGGCTATCATGTCGCCGATATCGAGGTGGTTTGTGCTTTCGACGTCGCCAAGGGCAAAGTTGGGCGTGATGTGGCGGAAGCCATATACAATACGCCCAACAATACCTTCCGCTTTGCCGATGTTGCGGCAACCGGCGTTCGCGTCGAGCGCGGACCGACACTTGACGGCATCGGCAAATATCTGCGCGATGAGATTGAGGAGGCAGAAGAACCGGTCGCGAATGTCAGCGCGCTGCTTCGGGAAAGCGGCGCCGACGTACTGGTCTCATATCTGCCGGTCGGCTCCGAAGAAGCCACGCGTTTTTATGCAGAGTGCGCGCTCGAGGCCGGCTGCGCCTTCGTCAACTGCATACCGGTCTTTATCGCATCGCGGCCGGAATGGCGCCGGCGCTTTGAGCAGCGCGGTCTGCCGCTGGTCGGCGACGATATCAAAAGCCAGGTCGGCGCGACGATCGTGCACCGGTTGCTCGCCAATCTGTTCCGCGAGCGCGGCGTCCGCATCGACCGGACTTACCAGCTGAATTTCGGCGGCAACACCGATTTCCTCAACATGCTGGAACGCGAGCGGCTGGAATCGAAGAAAATCTCCAAGACACAATCCGTAGCCAGCCAGTTCGACGTCCCCCTGGAGGCCGGCAACATCCATGTCGGCCCTAGCGACCATGTGCCCTGGCTTACCGATCGAAAATGGGCCTACATCCGCGTTGAAGGCACGACGTTCGGCGGCGTGCCGCTGAATGCAGAGCTCAAACTGGAAGTATGGGATTCGCCCAACTCGGCCGGAGTCGTTATCGACGCTGTCCGCTGCGCCAAACTGGCGCTTGACCGCGGCATCGCGGGGGCGCTGACCGGCCCTTGCAGCTATTTCATGAAGTCGCCGCCCGAGCAGTTCACCGATGCCGAGGCACGCCTGCGCACGCTGTCTTTCATAGCCGGAAGGGACGAGCCGATGCTTGATGCCGCGGAATGACGACGACGTTCTTCTTGATCCGCCATGCGGCGCACGACAATGTCGGCGACTATCTTGCCGGACGCATGGCTGGAGTTTGCCTCGGCGAAACCGGCAGGGCACAAGCCTCGCGCCTTGCCAGCCACATGGCGCCGCGGCCGCTGGCGGCCATCTGTTGCAGCCCGCGCGAACGAACACTGGAAACCGCAAAACCGATCGCAATCGCCTGCAATCGCGAGAAGATTACAATCCGCCAGGAACTCGATGAGATCGACTTCGGCGCGTGGTCGGGCAAGACCTTCGAAGAGTTAAGCCAGGACGCCGACTGGCTGACGTGGAACAGTCAACGCCAGCAGGCGAGGACGCCCGGCGGCGAGACAATGCTGGACGTCCAGCAACGTGTCGTCTCGCTGATGCAGCAGCTTCGCAAACGCTACCAGAACCAGTCCGTGGCACTGGTCAGCCATGCCGACGTGATCAAAGCCGCCGTCTGCAAGGCGCTCGGTTTGCCGCTGGGAGACTGTTTTCGCTTCGATATCGACCCCGCTTCGATCACCACGGTCGTGTCCGGTGACTGGGGCTCCAAGCTGATCCGACTGAACGAAGCCGCCTGACGAGGACTGCCGGATGCGTATGGTCATTTTCGGTCTCACCGTCACCTCCTCGTGGGGAAACGGACACGCGACGCTGTGGCGCGGGCTGATCCGTGCGCTCGGTCGCCTGGGCTGGTCGGTCAGCTTTTTCGAACGCAATACCCCGTACTATGCCGGCGCACGCGATCTTGACCATCTCGATGGCGGCAATGTCGTTCTCTATCCGGAGTGGGAGGACATTCGCCATGTCGCGGAACAGGCTATCGGGGAATCCGACGTCGTCATCGTCACGTCCTATTGCCCCGACGCCGTGGAGGCATCGCGCCTGGCGCAGCAGGCCTGTCGCGGGCTGAAGGTTTTCTACGATCTCGACACCCCCGTCACGCTCGCCCGGATAGAACAAGGTCTACGACCGGCCTATTACGGGCCCGAGGGCCTTCACGATTTCGACCTCGCCCTCAGTTATACGGGGGGAACCGCAATCGATGCGCTGAAAACGCTGCTGGGCGCCCGCCGAGTCTTGCCTCTCTACGGCCATGTCGATCCCGACCGACACCGGCCGGCCCAGCCCCGGGCTGAATTCGCCGGGGATTTGTCCTATCTCGGAACTTATGCGGCCGATCGCCAGGCCGGCGTCGAAAAGCTGCTGGTCCGCACCGCAGCGCGCCTGCCGGACCGCCGTTTCGTCATCGGCGGCGCCCAATATCCGCATGAATTTCCGTGGGGCGAAAACATCTTCTTTGTCAGGCACCTTCCGCCTGCGGATCATCCGGCCTTCTTCTGCTCATCGCGCCTGACGCTGAACGTGACGCGCGAGGCGATGGCCAAGAGGGGCTGGTGTCCTTCGGGCAGGCTGTTCGAGGCGGCAGCCTGCGGCGCGGCGATCGTGAGCGACACCTGGCCCGGGCTGAGCAGTTTTTTCCAGCCCGGCAGCGAGATCATCCTGGCGGGCAGCACCGACGACGTGGTCGCGGCAGTCGGCTTGCCTGACAGCGAAGTCGACGCCATCCGGCGCCGGGCGCGCGAGCGGGTGCTGGACGAACACACCTCTGCGCAGCGCGCCAGGGAACTCGACCGCCTCCTGTCCGATTCATTGCCGGGCTTGGGACAGGGCTTGGCGGCGGGCGAGCCGTTGAAGGAAGCAATCTGATGTTGGGCATCGTGCCCGCCGCCGGCCGCGGCAGCCGCATTCAACCGCTCGGCTTCTCAAAGGAGCTCCTGCCGGTCGGCAGCCGCATCGACGGCCAGACCGAGCGTCCTTGCGCGGTGAGCGAGTATCTGGTGCGTCGCATGGTGCGCAACGGTGTCGACAAGATCTGCTTCGTCATCGGATCGGGAAAATCAGACATTCTCGAATACTACGCCGCCGGCTACGGCGACGCCGCCGCATTGTTTGTCGTGCAGCCCAACCCCGTCGGTCTTTGCGACGCGATCTTTCGCGCCGCGCCGCTGGTCGCGCCGGACGAGACGGTTCTGGTCGGCCTGCCCGACACGATCTGGTTTCCGGAAGATGGCTTTTGCCGCCTGCCGGACGACCGGCTGTCGTTTTTGCTCTTCCCGGTGGATCACCCGGAACTCTTTGATGCCGTCGTTCTCGACGGGGATGACCGGGTGAAGGAGATCCAGGTCAAGCAACAAGGCGCTGCATCGAACTGGATCTGGGGGGCGTTCAAGATGCCGGGCCGCATACTTCACCAGCTTGCCGCGCTTTGGCGCGAGCGGGATCAAAGCGACGAATATGTCGGCACCCTTATCAACGCCTATCTGGCGGCCGGCGGTGAGGCTTGCGGCGTCAAGGCAGGCACCGCCTATGTCGACGTCGGCACGTTCAACGGCTACCGCACCGCACTTCGGCTGCTCGAGAACAACGACACTACGTTGGAGGACACGAAAAACCTCATGTTCGTGCTGCCGGGGCAAGCGCAGATACCAAGCCATCCAGGCGAAGGAGGCTAGCCATGCTGCATTCGAACGCCGAAATCCGCCGCCGCATCGATGCCCTTGGCCCGTGGTTCCACAACATGGAACTGGCGGGCGTCGAAACCGCCCCCGACCATTTCCTCGGCAATTATCCGCTGATCAAATGGCGCAAGTTCGCCGACGCCATTCCTGCCGATCTGTCCGGCAAGGCCGTGCTCGACATAGGCTGCAACGCCGGCTTCTACTCGATCGAAATGAAGCGACGCGGCGCCGGCCGCGTCCTCGGCATCGACTTCGATGAAGCCTATCTGGCGCAGGCGCGCTTCGCCGCCGAAATCGCTGACTGCGACATCGAATTCCAGCAGCTTTCGGTCTACGACGTTGGCGCCCTGCGGGAGAAATTCGACATCGTCCTATTCATGGGCGTGCTTTATCACCTGCGCCACCCGCTGCTCGCTCTCGATCTGATCCGGGAGCACGTTGCCGGCGACCTGATGATCTTCCAGTCCATGCAGCGCGGCAGCATCGAACTGCCTGCACTCGATGAGAATTATCCTTTCTGGACCCACGATCTGTTCGACCGGCCGGAGTTTCCGAAGCTGCATTTCGTCGAGCATCGCTATGCGGACGACCCGACCAACTGGTGGATTCCCAATCGCGCCTGCACAGAGGCGATGCTGCGCAGCGCCGGCTTCGAGATCGTGCTGCACCCGGAGCAAGAGGTTTATTTCTGCCGCGCCGCCGGTGAGCCGGCCTGCGGCGGCGCCGTCTACCCGTCGAAAGGACCACTTCATGATTGAAGCCGCGATGATCTGGAACGAGCCGAACAACAAATCCCATTGGGATCCCGAACTCGACCCCGACTGGAGCCGCTTCGCCAACATGGCAATACTGGCCGCCGATGCGATCGCATCGGCAAACCCGGCCGTGACCAGGATACTGGGCGGCATTTCGCCGATCGATGCCGATTTCATGGCGCTCATGAAGCAATACGGGGTGCTCGATCATGTCGATGCCGTCGGTGTGCATGGTTTCCCACTCGACTGGAATCTCTGGCAGATTCAGGAATGGCCGCAGAAGATCGGCGAGATTTCGACCGTTACCGATCTTCCCGTATGGGTCAGCGAAGTTGGCGTGTCGAGCTTCGGGGCGGAGGAGGTGCAGCTCTGGGGTTTGCGTCGGAGCGCCGAACTGCTGCTCGGCAATGCCTCGCGCGTGCAATGGTACAGCCTCTACGATCTTCCGCGCGAATGGGGGGCAACGACGCGTCATCGCGAGGCCGAAGGCTCCTCCTACTATCGCCACTTCTACATGGGCCTGCTCCGCGAAGATGGCACGCCCAAACCCGCGCTCGAAGAATTCCTGCGTTACTTACCCGGGATGGGGCTGGTGCAATGGTTCCACTTTGAAGATCCCCGGCTGGACGACGCCGTCGCCTGGATGAAACGGCTGGGCGTCACCAATCTGCGCACCGGGCTTTCCTGGGCCGACAGTTTCAGGCCGAATGCGCTGGATTGGTACGACCGGCAGATGGAAGCACTTGCCGATTTCGACGTGACCATCACCTTCTGCTTCACGCCGGAGCACCGCGGAGTGATGCCGCATCACACCAGTCCGCCGCTGGTGCCGGAGGAATTTGCGGAGTTTTGCGCGACGATGACCCGCCGCTATGCTCCCGCCATCGCTGCCTCGCCGGTCAGAGCGGTGCGGGCTTCGGCAGCATGAGTGTGTCATGCAACACGCAGCTGACAGATCCGGACCGCTTGCCGAATTCGCGGCCTTGTTGCTAGGTGCTGCTCCGCACCGCGCAGACGGTGCTGAGATCATGATCGTTGTCGCGCATCCGGACGACGAAACCATCGGCATCGGCGGGCATCTTGCCGGCTTGCGCGGATCTCGCATCGTTCATGTCACCGATGGCGCGCCGCGAGATCTTGAAGACGCGCGAGCATACGGCTTCGAGACGTGGCAGGACTATGCCGAGGCCCGCCATCGGGAGTTGGAGGCGGTGCTGGCGGCAGCGGGATTGCCATCGACGGCCCTGATCAGCCTCGGTTATCCCGACAAGCAGGCCGCCGGAAATCTTGGCTCGCTCGCACGGGAACTGACCGGCCTTTTGGCCGAGCGCGATGTCAGCTTCGTCTGCACGCATCCTTATGAAGGTGGTCACCCCGATCATGACGCGACCGCCTTTGCCGTCCATGCGGCCTGCCATTTGCTGCGCCGCGACGGACGCCAGGCACCGGCCATCGTCGAAATGGCGTTCTATTCGGCCGGGCCTGAGGGTGCGGTCCTTCAGGATTTCAACAGTCATTCCGGCAGCGAGCGCATCGAATTGCACCTTACGGAAGCGGCTTTCGAACGGAAGCAGTGCATGCTGGCCTGCCACCGGACACAGCAACGGACGCTGGCGCCGTTCACGGCGCGCATCGAACGTTTCCGGGTGGCGCCTGCCTATGATTTCCTGGCGCTGCCGAACAGCGGCAGGCTTTATTACGAGGCGCTGCCGCTCGGCTTCGAGCCGGCGGTTTGGCTTCACGCCGCGGCCGCTGCGCATGAGGAGCTTGGGCTCGACCGGCCATGACCCTCACCGTCCTGAACGTCGCCTACCCTCTCGCGCCAGTCGGCCCGGATGCGGTTGGCGGTGCCGAGCAGGTGCTGTCGATGCTCGACCAGGCACTCGTGCGCGCCGGACACGCTTCCATCGTGATCGGTTGCCAGGGCTCGAAAGCGGCGGGCGTGCTCATCGAGACGCCTGCTGAACCAGGTGTGCTTGACGATGCGGCGAAGAAACGGGCACAGCGCTCTCACCGCACCGCGATAGAAGTCGCACGCGTCCGTTGGCCTATCGACGTGGTTCATCTGCACGGCATCGATTTTGATGCCTATCTGCCTGATGATGGCCCGACCCTGGTAAGCCTGCACCTGCCGCTCGACTGGTATCCCGCCGATGCCTTGCGCACGGTCCGCGACGATCTATGGCTTCACGCCGTCTCGATGGCCCAACAGAGGACCGCGCCGCCGGGTGCCAGGCTGCTGGCACCCATTCCAAACGGCGTGGATATCGATGCGCTGAGCGGTCGGCAGTTCAAGCGCGACTTCGCGCTGGTGCTCAGCCGCATTTGCCCGGAAAAGGGCATCCACCTGGCACTGGACGCGGCCAAACAGGCTGGCGTGCGGCTGATCATCGGCGGCAAGGTCTACCCTTACGAAACGCACACGCTGTACTTTCGTGACGAAGTCCAGCCGCGCCTCGACCAGCGCCGCCGCTTCCTCGGTCCGCTCGGCTTCGTCGCGAAGCGGCACTTTCTCAACGCCGCCCGCTGCCTGGTCATTCCCAGCCTTGCCGCGGAAACCAGCTCGCTTGTCGCGATGGAGGCTCTCGCCTGCGGCACGCCGGTCGTCGCCTTTCCAAACGGTGCGCTGCCGGATGTGGTCGAACACGGCAAGACGGGCTTTCTGGTCAACGACATCCATGAGATGGCGGAGGCCATCGTCGCAGCCTCCGGCCTGAATGCCGAGACATGCCGGGCCGAGGCGCGGCGGCGCTTTTCGCTCGACCAAATGATTTCGTCTTACATGGACGCCTACCAGGCGCTGGCAGGGGTTGGTGCCGGCCGCAGGCGCCTGGCGGCGGTGCAGTGAGCGGCTTTCATGCTCCGCTCCGAGATCATCGACGATCCGGCCGCCTTTGAGGCGCTGGCGCCGCGCTGGCGGGAGCTGTGGGCGCACAGCCGGACAGCGACGCCGTTCCAAAGCCCAGCCTGGCTGGTGCCGTGGTGGCGCGCATTCGCGCCCGGAGAGCTGGCGACGATCGCCGTCTGGCGAGGCGACGATCTGGTGGGATTGGCACCGCTTTACCTGGAACACGCAACTTGCGGGTCGAGACTGCTTCCGGTTGGGATTTCGTTGAGCGACTACCTGGATGTCCTGTGTTGCCCCGGCATCGAAGCGGCTGTCGCCGCCGTCATCGCCGACCGGGTTCTGGCGATCAATTGGTCGCAATGGATCTTACCGGACCTGCCGGCCGGTGCTGCCGGTCTCACTATCGCGCACCCTGCGCTGGAGGCGGATCAACCCGTCGATCACGCCGCTTGTCCCGTGCTGCCGATCGCTGGCGACGATGCGCTCGCGGTCTGCATTCCGGCGCGGCGAAGACGCCAGTTGCGCCGCGCGCACAATGCCGCACGCCGGCGCGGCTGCGTCTCCATCATACCGGCGCAGGCCGATCTCAAAACGTTTTTCGATCACCTGATCCGCCTTCACGGCGCGCGTTGGGCCGGGCGCGGCGACGGCGTCCTGGCCGATCCGGCTGCAGAAGAATTCCATCGGCAGGCGCTTCCCATGCTTGCCGCACAGGGTCTTGTCCGATGCTGGCTTGTTGCCATCGACGATGCTGTCGTCGGCGCCTATTACGGATTTCATCATCGCCACCGCGCCTACGCCTACCTTGGCGGTTTTGATCCGGCCTATGCCGAGGAAAGTCCCGGCGCAATCCTGATCGGTCACGCGATTGCCGAAGCGGCTCGTGAAGGGGCGCGGGAGTTCGATTTTCTGCGCGGCCAGGAGAGCTACAAGTATGGCTGGGGGGCCGTCGACCAATGGACAATGCGAAAGGTCTGGACGCGGAGCATGGCTCGATGAGCGCCACCGGACGAAAGCCATCGCCCCAGGCGGCATCGACCGTAAAAATGCTGATCGAGGAGTGCATGGCCGACGGCGCCTGCGTCGACGCCATCATTGCCAGACTGGCGCTGCGCTTCGAGACCGGGGTCGATGCCGCAGAATTGGCCGATGTGGCGCTGGAGATGCGTTCAGCCGACCTGCGAAAACGCGACAGACTGGAGCGGATCGCCGATCTGCTTCGTCACAGGCCTGACATCTTCACCACGCTGCGCCAAACAGGTGCCGCCGTCCGCCACGAACGCGATGAATGGGAAACTGACGCCGCGGTCGTCAGGCGGCTGGCCGCCGGCTTTGATGCGGCGGCGACGATTTCCCAGGCGGCGAGCGTTCAACTGTCTTCGCTGGGAGACGAGGAGAAACTCACCGCCGCCACCGACGAGATCGTCGCATGGTTGCAGCGGCAAGGCTTCACCGGCCCCGACCAGGACATACTGGACATTGGTTGTGGCATCGGCCGCTTCGAAAGCGCGCTCTCGGATGCCGCGCACCGGATCGTCGGCATCGACATATCCCTGGAGATGATTTCGGTCGCTCGTCGGCGATGTGCCGGGCTGCGCAATGTGGATCTGCGGCCGACCTTTGGTCTCGATCTCGCCGATTTTACCAACGCAAGCTTCGATTGCGTGCTGGCTGTCGACAGCTTCCCCTACCTGGTGCTGGCTGGCCTGGCGGAGCGGTATTTCGAGGAAATTGCGCGTGTTCTGAAACCGTCAGGCGTGGCAGCACTTCTGAATTACTCCTATCGCGGATCGACGGCGCTGGATCGTGCCGATGTTCACCGCCTCGCCGAAGCCCATGGCATGCAGGTCGTGGCTGACGGCGCGAAGCCGTTCCGGCTGTGGGACGGCAATGCCTTTCTTCTTGTGGCATCCGAGGGAACATTACGGCGCAATGATTGTTCGGGCGTCAAAGAGACGAGGACGTCAAAGAGACACGCGCACCAAACAGACAGGGCACCTGTGAGTGCCGACAATCCGAAGGAGGACTAGAAGGCATCCGGCGGCAAGATAGACATCACCTCTGCCGTCAAGATAAAGGCTCCGGCGGCCGGCGCGATGACCCATTTGGCCAAGGACAAGGTCAAGGAAACGCGGCTTTGCTTTGTCCAGCAGAGCCTGGGAAGCAGCACACCGAGCAACGCCGGCTCGATGGCGGATCAACTCCGATCAGTATCACGCCGCAGATCGTCTCTCCCAAGACTGACTGCTGCAACCGCAAACGCCAATCATGACCAGTGGCCAGTCGAGGTCACGAGAGTCGAAATGTCGAGCGCACCCGGCAACAGCGCCGGGAGGACCCGAGGGGAAAGCATAGGCTTCCCCGACGAGACCGGCAGCTTCGATACACAATGCTGTGCAAGGGACGGGCTGTGCAAGGGACGGCGCTGACTGTGAGGCCGCGCGAATCCTTGCAAACTCTGATTGCCGTCACCACACTGGTGAAGGGACTGATTCGTTAAGAGAACACTATGTCTCGCTCGAGCGACGATAGCATCAGCCCGAAACTCCGGCTGGCAATAGACCGGAAGATTGCATCTCTGCTGACTGCTATCGAGCAGGAAAAGGTCCCCGACCAGCTGACCGACCTTGCGGTGCAATTGCAGAATGCGCTTGTCGAGAAGCGTCGATGCAAAGCAAAGAAACAGGACTAGCTATCGGCGCCGGTCGACTGCGAAGTTTCCCTGTGTTGCTGACAGGTGATTGCGTCGTTCCACCAATGTCTGCAAGGAACTTTCGCCGAGGTATTCCAGCACGCTGGCACGCGCTCGGTTAAGGCGGCTTTTTACCGTTCCAACCGCGCAACCGCATATTTCGGCAGTTTCTTCATAGCTGACGCCAAGGACCCCGATCAGCATCAGGACCTCGCGCTGATGCTCCGGCAACCTCTGGACCGCGTTGGAGACTTCCTTGCTCTGAACGGACCACTCCTGCGTCGCTTCGGTAATCGGGATTGCGGAGGCGCAGTCAAGCAGGCCCGGCTTTTCCCTGTCGGCGGCCTTGATGCGCGTATAATAGCTATTGCGCATGATGGTGAAGAGCCATGACTTCATACGCGTTCCGGGCTCGAACTTGTCGATGTTGGCGAGCCCTTTGGTCAATGTCTCCTGGACCAGGTCGTCGGCATCGTCGGGAACCCGGCAGAAGGTGCGGGCGAAGGCGCGCAAGGCAGGTATCAGGTCAACGATGGAAACGTCATCCGTTTCCTGGTTGGCCAAGGGGTAGCCCCTGGAGGACAATGGCCCAGCTCCCAGCAAGAAAGAGTTGATGAACGCAGACCTAGCTAAATGCATGAAGGTTTGGATCGTTCCGGACATCGAAATAAGGTGCTGGAAAATCTCGGATTGGGCGGGCGGCCGTCTATGACCGGTCGTTGTTCTTGGCCGCCTCTTCCCGCTGCTTTTTCAGGACTTCGTCAGTCCCGACCAGCTTTTTCGCCCCGCCGGATATCGCTGTTGACACCACCGCCGGCGGGTCGCTCGCGGGAAAAGAATCCTCAAGCCCGGCCTGCAACTGGTCTTCCAGGGTCTTCGGCTCTTCCGACCGACCAGGCGTCCTTCGGGCTTCTGCTCCCTCCAGCGGCTGTTTCATGTCAGGCGAACTACCGACCTCGCGAACGCAGGCGTAAAGCTGTTCGATGGCAAATTCCTTCATTGTCTCGAAATCGGCCCTCTCATCGCGCATTGCCTCGATCTTATCGACCATGGTCTTCTCGAACCGGTCAAGGCTATCGCGTCCGCAAGCCTGGCAAAGACGCAACAATGCTTCGTGGAGCACTTTCGGACCAAAATAAGCAGACGCCTCGAGCTTGAGCCGCTGCAGATGCTCTGGAGTCACCGCCTGAAGTTTTGACATATGCAGCCCCTTTTCGCCTGCCGAGCATATCAACGGCGTTGGTCGGCAGATGTTCCAATCACCCGCGACCGGGCTCGCTAAACGGGTCGCTCGGCCACTCAACGCCATGCCGAACGCCAACGCCAACGATAGCGGGCTCTCTCACCTGACATCTGCGCAATGTCTTTGAACCCATTGGTCTTCTTGAAGATTCCGGTTCAAGCTAATTCAAGCCTCTCAATGGCCAGTCGGCCACGCCGGTTCAAGAATCCCGGCCGGCAAGGCACTACCTGGATCTTGCGAGCGGAGCCTGGCGATCTTCGCCTGGGCTCCGCAAGCCTGTCACCACCGGGAATCAGGCGGCGGCTTGGAGGGCACGTTGGTTGACACCACCCTCGCCTAACCCGGTCAGCGCTTCGTTTGTCGCGACCTCTTCCTTGAGCGTTGCCTTGAGAAGGGCGGCGACATCGGCCTTTCCCATCTGTTCCGCCCAGGCGACAAGAGTGCCGTACCGGGCGATCTCGTAATGTTCGACGGCTTGCGCCGCTGCGACCAGTCCGGCATCGAGCGCAGGAGCACCGTCATAGTCTTCGAGGATCTCGGAGCCTTCTTCAATGATGCCGTCGATCGCCGGGCAGGTCTTGCCGCGTGCCGCCTTGCCAAATTTCTCGAACACCTCCTCGAGCCGGTCGACGTGAACTTCCGTCTCCATGCGATGTTTTTCGAAGGCAGCAGTTACTTTTTCCGACTCCGCGCTTTTGGCCATTTTCGGCAGCGCCCTCAGTATTTTCTTTTCGGCGTAGTAAAGATCTTTCAGCCCGTCGAGGAACAGGTCCTCAAGGCCCTTGGTTGTCGCTTTCGCAGCTTTTTTCGCAGTTGCCATGGTCGTCTCCCGCTGAGGTTTGGAGCTAGCCTCCCTAACTGGGAAGGCGACCGATAACCCCGCCGGCCGGCAACAAGTTCCCTGATGATTCGAGCCGCTGGAAATTTTTCGCCTCAGGCCGCGCAGGTGCTGCAAGGCTTACGCTGGCGAGACGGCGGTGCGAGCAAATGGCTTCGCCAGCAATCGGCTCAATCGATCCGCTTGATACGGCCCTTGTCGAGACGGAACACTCCATCCTGGCCGCCCTGCCTCTCAAAATCGGTAAGCAGATCGTCCCAAGTCCCGAGGAATTCGCCACAGTCGTCGCAAGAGATCCGGTCGTCAGGACCGGCGTCGGCCGGAATCCTCAGCCTTATCGTCAAGCAATAAGGGCATTCCAACTGGTGGTTAAGATACTGTGTGGTCATCGACGACAGCAAGAATGCACTGGAAACGTGGCCCCTGCAACCTGCTCGCGCCGGGGCAGGACGCTTGCATTGATTATATGCCGTCTTTGGTCGGAGGCCAGCCAGACTGGGCAGTCGGCGGAATGTTGTCGGAAGTCACCTCACCCCGCTTGAGTTTTCGAATGGCCTCATTGGCTTCGAGTTCATCGAGGCCGGAAAGCGGCATGCCGTCAACCACGACGGCTTCCTCGCTCTCGTCGTCATAGACTTCCCACAGGCCGTCCGAATTCTGTCGTTTGTTGTAGATGGTTGGCATGGCCGCTCCCCTCGATACCGCTATTGAACGCGTGCTACCCACTCCAGAGCCTGGGTCCTTTCGTCCGCCGGGAACACCCGCGCCTCGATCTGCGGGAACAGTGCGCCCGTCATTTCGGTAGCTGCCTTGATCCACTGTTTTTCGGACACCACTGCGGCACGCTGGAAGCGGTGGAGTTCGCCAAGTTTGCTCAAGCCGTACTGCAGATCGCGGCGCAACGCGTCGCCCGTCATGTCCTCCAGATCGGTAAGGTCGGCCAGGATGCCGATCTCTTCATGTTCGCTCAGTTTCTCTTCGATGGTCGGGATGATCTTGTCGTAGTCCTCCGCGGTCACGGTACCGGCAACGCGAAATGCGGCGACATTCTCAGGAGCAGAAATAACCTCGATCACTTTTTCATCCTTCGGATTGGTTTTCGGGATCATGCCGAACAACTCAAGCCGCCGACGGATGTTCCCTGGTCCTAAGCGTTTTTAGACCCTAACCCACCGCTTTCCTTGGCGGCTCCCGGGTCGCATTCGTGACGACGGTATAGCGCGTGATCGGACCCTCATCGGGGTCTTCTCCCTGAAAGTGAACGTCGGCGTTGTCAGGCAACCGGCTGGTATTGCCGAACGTCTTGACCGCGGACGCACGCACCAGTTGGATGTCCGGGTCCTGCTTCATGATCTTTATTGCCGCAAGCTCGGCCGTGCTGCTGCCGCCAATGCGCCAGCTGGCCTCGAGCACACCGGATCGCCAGATACCCGACGAATCGACACCCTGGCCGATATCGTAGTTGCGCCGCGAGGCGAAAAATCCAGGATACTCAGCCATCGCCGCGTCATAGGCTCTCGCCTGCGCAATTGCCGAAGCCAGTGCGCGGGGAAGCTGAAGGTCTTCGAGAGCTTCCCATCCGCCGCGCACGACAATGAGGTCCGACCCGCCATAAACGGATTGTCCCGCATTATCGGTCGTCGTCGTTTGAGTGCCGTAGTAGGCGACCATGATTTCGTCGATCTCGGTTCTGCCAACACTCAAAGTGACGACGTCACGAAGGTCAGCTTCGAGCACCAGACCGTACTCGTCCAAGTCGGGGGAGCAGTATCGCTCGAGCAGTCTCTCGACGTCAGCGACCGTGCGAACGATGTGCTGGTCCTGGCCTCGCGAGGCAAGCGGTGGCTTGAGCCGGGCCAGCCCATGCCTCAGCAGGCGTTGCGCTGCTCGCAGCGCATCGTGCCGCGAAAACACGGTGTAGCCAGGCAATACTGCGGCGGCGACAGTTCTGCCGAAGCCGGTTGACCATTCCTTCGGTCGCTCGGCCAGGTCGTCGACCAGTTCGTGGGTTATCGCCTTGGTGGTCGCGAATCGCCAAGACACCACGCCGCCGAAGAGGTCTTGCGGCCCGTTGATACCCAGCCGTGCCGCATCGCTGGCAAGCAAGCTGTCGTCCGGCACGAAGTACAAGCGCCCGCCATTGCCGCTGCTGTGGCCTAGACCCTGCCGGAAGGCAAACCCCTTGAGGGTGGCAATGGTGCGGGCGACGGCAGCTATGGCTTCCCGCTCGTGAGCGTAGAGAGGCTCGCAGCCCGGCGCGGAGAATGCGATCACGGTGCCTTTTGGCTGGCTCGGCTGAGTGCCTCTGTGCTCGGTCATCTCGCTCGTTCCGGTGCTTCCTCGTCATGGCCATTGGGCGCCGATGTTGCGGTCGCTACGCGCCCTGCCCCGGGAGAACGCAGCAGATGGCAGAAACGTTCAGCCCGGCTTGGCAGGCTCGCCGCGCGGGCGCAGACGCTGGTATCCAGCCGTGACCTTGGAGCGCGCTGCGGTGCAGAACCTTTGATCGCCGAGGGACAGCGCCCCCCTCTGTCCTGCCGGACATCTCCCTCCACACGGGGGGAGATCGGCAGCTTCGCGGACAGCGTCCCTTTTTTGCACGGTTGGTGGTTGGCGAAAATCAGTGATGAAGGCCAATCTCCCCCCTCGTGGGGGAGATGTCCGGCAGGACAGAGGGGGCGCGAAGGATCGCTACGGAGCGCTTTTATTCTGAGCCGCTGCATTCTTCGGCTGACGTCACGGAATGGATCCCAGGGTCTGCGCGCGTCGCTTCGCTCCTTGCTCCGCCCTGGGATGACGAAGTGGAGGGGTGCCGGCGTCGGCTTGCAAGGATGGCGGAAAGGGTGACCGGGCGAAAATCCCAGCTGTCGACGCCGGCGTCGTACTGGCGCGTGACCGGGCTCAGCCTGCCGTGGGAATGGCCATGCAGATTGATCGATTTCTTGCCGATCTGATTCCAGGTGCGAAAAGGATAGTGGCAAAGGATCAGCAACCTGCCGTCTATCGTCAGTTCCTTGTAATGCTGTGTGCTGGCCCAACCCGCAGCCTCTATGGTCGCCGCGCCATCGTTGTTGCCGACAATCAGATGCTTCTCGCCATGAAGAGACGACAGCAGCGACGCAACGAATTCGGCCGATCCCCTGGCAAAGTCGCCGAGATGCCAGATCTGGTCATCCGGGCTGACCGTTTCGTTCCAGAGCGAAATCAGCGCTCGATCGTGTTCGGCCAGCGAGCCGAACGGGCGGCGATCGATGCGCAGAATGCGGGGATCGCTGAAATGTGTGTCGGCCGTGAAATAGATCATGGTCGTTCACAGCCTTTGCGGACGTTGTCCGAACCTCGCCTTCCCGCAATTAACATTTGAGGTGGCCAACAAGATCAGACGCGGCTAACATACTCCTCGCTTTGGAGAGTGTCGTGCGCACGAGACGTTTCAGAAAGCCAATTGTCGTTCAACCCGGTCGGATCGATCGTGACAGGGTTGTTTTGTCTGTCTCCGATGCGGCTGAAGTTCTGCTGAAGGACTGGCCGACGCCAGCGTCCAAGACGCGACTGGCTGCAATCGCAGCCTGCCTTGCTGTTATCCGCGGCGAAAAGCCGCCAAGGGTCGCACGCCAGGCGTTCATCGTCGCGGCCAAGGACGCGAGGATCCTGCTCGGCGAACAAATCTAGCCCCGTCAGGCAGAGCCTCGTCAGGCCATTCGATCTCTTCTTTGACCTGCTCCTGCAGATCGGCACTCGGCGCGCTTCGCCTCGCCAGGTGCTGAAGTCGAGTTGCTCAGACAATCGCTCGATCCCAACCGCCATAGTGCTGGTCGCTGCGCGTGCCGCGCGGCAGGCTGAGCACGATCAGCGCCAGACCGATCGCAACGTCCGCCACCATCGCCAGGGTTTCACCGCCGGCAAGCACGAAGGGGGACACCGCGATCCATGCGCCAAGCACGACATTGAGGAAGCGCAGCGGCCGGACCACTTCGGCCATGGCCGTGACTGCGACCATGATAATGAGACAGCCGACGACGTGATCGCTGAAGTAAAGCGGTGGCTGCGTGCCGAAGATCAATGGCGTGGTCATCAGCAAGGCGCCAAGCAGCGTGCTCGCTGCCAGCGTCCACGGGAAGTTGACGCCGCCGGTGACAAATTCCTTCAGCACCTCGAAAACCGGACGGTCGAGGTCGGCGCCGGGCGTCTGGTTCTCCGACAGCGCCGGTCCGCCCATCCAGAAGGTACGCCAGAACGGCTCGCCTGCCCTCGTCGCGCCCCAGAGATACTGGATCGTCGCCAGCACCTCGTCGACGGAGTAAGGGATCAACACCACCGTGACGGCGGCCTGGAGAATGCAGAGCGTGCACAGCGCGCCAATCAGCGGTGGCTGGATGATGATGAAGGACACGCTGACCACGCCAAGCGGAACGATCAGCAAGCCGAAGAGGAGCACCATCCACGGCATGGTGCGCCAGCGCCGGCGGTCGCCGATCGCGCCGGCGAGGATATCGAGGCAATAGGCGAAGGCGCCGAGCCCGGCATCGGCGATTGGAAAACCCTTTGAGACCCATGACGTCACCACCGCCTCGCTGCCGTTGCGCACCGGCGCGCCGCCGGGGCCGAAGAACGGATCCCACAGCCCATCCGCGTGGCCCATCTGGAAGGCGGCGAGATAGCGCGAGACGAACAGGCCGACGAAGGCCAGCGCCACGATCGGTATCCGCTGCGTGAAGGTCGATGGCGAATAGGTCCAGCCCAGCGGAATGTCGTCGTCGGCCGCCAGCGCGCGGCGGCTGATGCCAGGGGTCGGCGGGATCATCACCGCAAAGGCGACGATCAGCATGCCGACGAGCGTGTCGATGGCATAGGCGGCGGCGCTGGTCGTCCAGAACAGCAACGGCGCCAGCATCACCCAGACTCCGAGCGACGCCGTGATCCACTGCACCCAGCGCCAGCGTCGGGACATGCCGATCAACGCAAAGACCGTCACCAGCAGGCCGGAAACGATCTCGCTGACGCCGAGGCTTGCGTTGCGCAATTGCGGCTCCGCGACAGCGTGCCCCAGAGCGGGTGGCATTGCGGCTGTGACGGGATCGAACAGGCCAACTGTCATCGGCGAGGTGACCAGCCACAGTCCGAGCGCAGCGTTGGTCATCGGCGCCCAGAGTGTCCTCGACCGATGCCGTTTCATTGCCGCTTCGACGTCTTCCTTGCTTCGCTCGAGCGGTCCCTTGAGACGCCTTTCGGCCTGCTCGATCTCGGGGTCCGAAGCCGCGACAACCGGCGGATCGAGCTTGTTGGCCGTGTACCAGTCCGTCGGGTCCTGTTTCAGCCGGCGGATCATCTCCGGCAATGTGTCCAGCAGATTGTGTCTGGGCGCCCAGCCCAGCAGGGTTTTGGCCCGCGCGATGTCGATCTCGTAATGATCGTCCGAGTTCTCGATCATCCACGGTTTGATGTCGGTGTCCTGGTCGAGCACCTCCGTCTGCACCCACGCGCCGAGCTTCGTCAGTTGCTTCGGCAGCGCCAGGGTGCGCCAGTCCTCGCCATGGATGAGCCGGCCGATGCGCTTCTGCATCTCCTCGTATGACGGTGTGTCTTCTTCGCCGATCAGAAGCACGGTCTCGGCCGGAAGTTCGGCGCGCCGGTCGACGGTGCGCACCACCGCATCGACGAGATCGTCCTTGTGCAGATAGGGCTGGCCGGCGGTGATATCGCCGGCGAACAGATACGCGGTCGGCAAGCGCTCGAAGATGCGGGCGATCTGCTGGGCAATAAAGGCCGCCCGGCAGTCTTCGTCATAGACGCCGGCGAGCCGCAGGATCACCGTCTTGATCTGGCCGCGCTCCCGCGAAATCAGCGCCTCGGTTTCGGCTTTCGATCTTGGGTAGGCCCAGGCCGGGTCAAGCGGCGAGTCCTCATTGATTTTCGCGCCCTTCTCCGGGCTTGGCGCATGGACGAGAAGCGTGCTGGAGAACACGAACTGTTCGCTCTCGACCGCCGTCAGCGCCTTCAGGAGCCGGCGCGTGCCCTGCACGGTGACGGCGTCATATTTCGGGTTGTCCTCGCCGGTCGTGTCATAATAGGCGGCAAGATGGACGACCGAAGCGATGCGGCCACCGCTGCGCTCCCATGCCGCCTGCACAGCCCTGCTCACGCCCTCATCGGAGGTGAGATCGATCTCGATCGTCTCCATGCCGGCGGGGGCATGCTTCGGTTTTGCGACGTCGAGGCCGATGACGCGATAGCGATCGATCAAGCCTCGCGCGATCGCCTGCCCCAGGAAGCCGCTGCTGCCGGTGACAAGAACCGTCGGAAGGGTCGTGCCGTGATTTGCCACGGCTCAGGCCTGTTCGCCAAGCCGTCTGAACTTCAGCCCGGCAACCTGCCGGTTCGGATCACGGTTAGCCGCAGTTCCATTCAGCCGGATGTGGGCGATCTGCAATGTCTTGTCGAAGCTCATCATTGCCTCAAAGAAGGAAGCGCCTCGCGCCCCACTCAGTGAGTAACACCGCATGGCGGAAATGTTTCCTCGTCAGGTCGGGAAAATTGTTGCTATCCATCCGGAGAGACGGATCTGTTCCGCCTGCCTATTCGGCATTCCATTCCGCCTTGCGTGCCCGCGCTTCCTCGAAGATCAGCTTGAACTCCCGCATCATCGCGCTCTCAATGGCGAATGCACGGCTTGGCACGGCGCCGGGGTCTTCCTGATTGTTCTGGAATTGAAAGCGGGCTTCCAGTTCGGCCCATATTCGCTCGGAGGTCTTGTCGGGGCCGGCAAGCAGCGCGACGACCAGCGCCAGAGTCTCTCGCTGGGCATTGAGCCGACCCTCGATCTCTTCATTCGTCAACTCGGACATGTGGGATCGCTTCCGGTTTCAGGCGAAACGGCAAAATCGCATCCTTGTTCCGGAATTCAGCTCGTCGGCTCGCAGAGAGAGCCTACTGCTCCCTGAAAGCTCGCTGGATCTGATCCGCCAAAGGTTTCACGAGATAGGACAGCATGGTGCGGTTGCCGGTCGAAAAGAACACCTCGACAGGCATGCCTGGCGCCAGGGCCACGCCCTTGAGCCGGCTAAGCTCTGTGCGCGGTAAAGCAACATGCACGGTGTAAAAGCCGGTGCCTGTTTTCTCATCGACATTGAGGTCGGCGGAAATCTTGCTGACCGCACCATTCAGTTCCGGCGTCGTTTGCTGATTGAATGCCGACAGCCGCAGGGTCGCGCCTTGCCCTGGCGTCAACTGATCGATGTCTTGCGGAGCCACGCGCGCCTCGACGGTCAGGTCGTCCGTCACCGGGACAATCAGCATGATGAGCTCGCCTGGAGATATAACGCCACCGACCGTGTGCACGCCGAGCTGATGAACGACACCGTTCTGCGGACTGCGTATGTCGATGCGTTTGAGCTGATCTTCGGCCGAAACCTTGCGCTCGACGGACTCGGAGATCTTTGCCTGGACGTCTCGCAGTTCGCTTGCCACTTCGCTGCGCAAATCCTGGTCGATCTGGATGATCTGCAAACGGATTTCGGAGGTACGACCCTTCGATTGCGCTATGGCCGCAGTCAGTTGCCCGTGCTCGCCTTTAAGCCGCACGGCATCGCGTTCAAGCGCAGTAATACGATCGATCGAAACCAGCTTGCGTTGCCAAAGTCTGCGCATGCCTTCGAGCTCAAAGCCGATCAACTTGATTTCCTGGCTCTTGGCATCTCTTTGCTCGGTCAAGCCGGAAACCTCTTCGGCAAGCTGCGCAATGCGCTCCTGCAACTGAGCCTTCTGACCGGCGCGTGCCTGTCGGCGAAATTCGAACAGAGATTGCTCGCCGGCCATCGCCCGACCAATCTCGGGGGTATCCTGGCGTGACACAAGCGAAGCTGGAAAGACGATGCTTGCCTTGCCGTCGCGCTCGGCCTCAAGGCGAGCCAGCCGCGCCTCGAATTCGTCCAGGCTCTTTGAGACGATCGCCAAATTGGCCCGGGTGATGGTCTCATCGAGGCGGATCAAGACCTTGCCCGATTGCACGGCATCGCCTTCCCGGACGAAGATTTGACCGACAACGCCACCCGTCGGATGCTGCACCTTCTTGACGCTGGAATCGACAACCAGCTTTCCCGAAGCGATGACGGCTCCGGAAATCTCGGTGACGGCAGCCAAGCTCCCCGCCCCGCCAACCAGCAGGATGCAGGTTGCGACACCGCCAAGCAGATAACGTCGAATGGTGCGATCGGCCGCGAATACTATGCGTTGCGCCATCAGGATGCCGTCTCTTCTAGTCCGGAAACGACTTTCAAGGGAACGCCCGCTGGGCGGGTTATCTTGTTCAAGATCTCATTTTTTGGGCCAAAGGCCTGAACACGGCCGTTCGCCATCACAAGAACCTGATCCAGGCTGGCCAGCGCGCTTGGCCGATGTGCGACCACGATGGCAATACCGCCTCGCGCGCGCACGCCTTGAATCGCCACCGTCAACGCGGCCTCGCCTTCCGCATCGAGGTTGGAGTTAGGCTCGTCGAGAACAACCAGAAACGGGTCACCGTAGAGAGCCCGGGCAAGCGCCACCCGCTGCCTCTGGCCAGCCGAAAGCGCCGAACCGGCCTCGCCGATGCGCGTCTCGTAGCCTTCCGGCAGGTGGATGACGAGTTCATGAACGCCGGCCGCGCGCGCAGCCGCCAATATCTTGTCGGAAGGCGCTTGCGGCTCGAAGCGCGCGATGTTCTCGGCAATGGTGCCGTCGAACAGTTGCACATCCTGCGGCAGATAGCCGACATGCTTGCCCAGTTCTTCCGGCGACCATTGGTCGAGTGTTGCGCCATCCAGCCTGACGGTGCCGCGAACCGGGAGCCATATGCCGGCAATCGCGCGCACGAGCGATGACTTGCCCGAAGCGCTCGGCCCGACGATGCCGAGGCCGACGCCCTTTTCAAGTGCAAAGGTGGCTTCCTGCACGACCATACGGCGCTCACCCGGCGGTGCGACACTGATACTTTCGACCGAAAGAGCAGATCTCGGAGCAGGCAGCGAGACACTTGTCGCAGTTTCGGGAAGCAGGACCAAAAGCTGGGTCAGCCGGGCCCAGGCCTGGCGGGCGGTGACGAAGCCCTTCCAGTGGGCGATAGCCAGTTCGATCGGTGCCAGCGCCCGGCTCATCATGATCGAACTTGCGATCATGATGCCGCCGGTCGCCTCCTGATGGATGACCAGATAAGCGCCGATCGCCAGGATGCCCGATTGCAGCATCATGCGCAGGATCTTCGCGATCGTTGCGAGCGTCCCGGCAAGGTCGCTGGCCGTTGCATTGGTGTCGAGATAGCCAGCATTGATCCCTGACCAGCGCTCGGCGATGCGCGAGCCAAAGCCCATGGCCTGCAGAACCTCGACATTGCGACGTGTCGCTTCGGCAAGTGTATTGCGCGCTGCCGCTTGACTGTTTGCCTTTTTGGCGGGCTCTCTCGTGCGAATTTCGGCAAGCAATGCCAGGCTGAACAGAATGACCACGCCGGCCAACGCCGTCATGCCGATCCAGAAGTGGAACAGGAAGCAGATAGAGAGGTAGAGCGGCATCCACGGCAGGTCGAAAAGCGCGGTCGGACCGGCACTCGACATGAACGATCGCACCTGGTCAAGATCCCGCAAGGATTGAAGGCCGTCGCCTGCGAGCTTGGTTCGCAGCGGCAAACGCATGAGGGCGGCATAGACCTGTCCGCTCAAGCGCGCGTCCAGCGCCATCCCGATGCGCACCAGCAAACGCGACCGGATGAGTTCGAGAACGCCCTGAAAAACGAAAAGTGTGCCGGCAAACACGGCGAGCCCGACGAGCGTCGGCACGCTGCGGCCGGGTATGACACGATCATAGACCTGCAGCATGAAGAACGAGCCGGTCAGCGCCAGGACATTGACGACGCCGCTCATCAACGCAATTCCGGCCAACGCTCGCCGGAAGGAAGCCAAAACCGCCGCGAGTGTCGTTCGCGGCGGCTCGGGTGGAATGGGATGCGACGTCGGCTTCACATCAGTTCCAGTTCGGTCTCAGGCGGCAATGGCCGCGCCCGAAATGATGACGAACGTGTCGGTGCCGAGTCCATCTGTCAAATGTCAGATAACCCAGTCTTGCAACGCATAGGCATGGATGTAGTCGATCTGCATTTCGGCAGGCGTCGCAAGCTCGTCGGCGGGCTCTCCCGCCTGGCCACCAATCCCCATATTCACCAGCATATACATCGGGTCATGCATGTCGGCAGGCGTTGCGGCACGAGCGACTTCGACGTCGTCGAAATACCAGACGAGTTCGTCTTCTGTCCAAAGCACACCATACGTATGGAACCCTTCGGTATCCGCGGCATAGGCCGTCGTGCCTACTGTTGTATGAGTTCCCGTCGCGTTCGAGTGGCCTGTCAGGATGAGCTTGTTTGGATCTTTACCGAACATCTCGATGACGTCCAGTTCCGGTGGCCAGGAGCCGTCCGCCGGGAGAAGCCAGAAGGCCGGCCAAGCACCTTGTGTTTCGGGCATGTCGGCTCGAATTTCAAAATAGCCGTAGGTCTGCGCGAAGGATTCGTAGGTCGTCAGCAACCCTGACGTGTATTCGTAGTTATTTATATAGGGACGGATCGCCTCAGGAGCCCGGGCGGCGGTAATGGTGAGAACGCCGTCCTCGATGCTGAACGGATTGACGGAGCGTGTCGGGGCGTAGTCGGTATCGATGTACCATTGAAGATCATTGTTGCTCGTGAGCGTGCTGCCGTTCTCGGCCCCCCACCAGTAATTCGAATCCCAGGTGCCGCTCGAGCCGTTCCACAGGTCCAACGTATCGAACTCGTCCGAAAAGGTCAGTTCCAGGGCAGACCTGTCCACGGCCAGCTTGAACTGGCTTGCGGTGAAATCGCCGATGGTCTTGTTGGCGAAGACGAGAAACTCGCCGTCGGACAGATTTAGGCGGACGTTGGCTCCCGACTGGACCATGTTGGCGCGCACCTCTTCGAAGGAGGTGAAGCCGTAGCTCCCGACGCGAACCGTATCCGTCGCGCCAAGGTCCAGGATTAGGTCACTGCCGTTGCCGGGGTTGACGACGAAAATGTCCGCCCCGGATCCGCCCTTGAGCACGTCATCGCCCTGCAAGCCGTCGAGCGTCTGTTGGCCGGAGCCGCCGGTAACGATGTTGTTCAGCTCGTTTCCGAAAGCATAGCGCTTGTCGCCGGTGACCGTCAGGTTCTCGAAATTCGCCGGGAGTTTGTAGCTCATCCAGGTCGAGATGGTGTCCACCCCTTCGCCGGACAGCTCGACCGCCTTGTTTTTCGCGGCATACAGATAATAGATGTCGTCGCCCTTGCCGCCACGCATTGTGACGGTGACGGCAGCGTCGCCATACATCGAGTCGTTGTATGTGCTGCCATAAAGTGTCGGGCCGGAATTCGTCGCCGAATACCACTTTACGGAGGATCCGCTGTAGGGAAGTGGAACGCCTTTGGCGTTCAGTACCGTGGCCATCCCGGTCCTTTCTCCTTTGTCTCGCTCGATACCAGCCCTAACATCTATCGAGGGCAAAAGTAGCCAGTACTTTTTCACTTTCCAGTTCGGAAGGTTACCAAATGGTTATCACCTAGTGGGAGCACTTGCCGGGGAGCTTCACTGCCTCGAGTGCACAAGGTTGGGCCACTGCAACATGATCGAAGATGTGGTGAGGCAGATCGAGACCGACTCTCACCGCATTTCGCATCTCGAATAGCATTAACGCTGACCGGTGATGAAGAACTGCTAGTAGACTTTGAAAGCGCCCGCATCGGCTCGTGCATCGACATCGGTGATCAGCATGTGCCCCGGCGATACCGTGATCGAGGTCGCCAGTTCGGCGCGAGCAAGCGCATCCTGCGCGGTGATGCTGCTGGCCCAGAACACAGCGACCTCCCCGTCGATGATTTTGACCGCATCGCCCCAGTCGGGAGCCATCAAATCGGCTATTCCGATGATCGTGGGATCTCCGACATGGATGGGAGAGCCGTGGGCATGCGGGAAGCGTGCGGTGAGAGCGCGAACCCTGTCGACATCGCAACGGCTTATCGGACGCATCGAGACGACCATTTCGCCACCAAACGGTCCGACGCGGCACGTCTGAATCCTGGTTCGAAACTTGGGCGAGGCCTTCCCGCAGCCGATGCGGCTCAGTTTCTTTTCGGCAAGTGCAGCTTCGACGGTCAGCGAACTGCCGAGCGCGAAAGCGGCAAAATCATCCTGCCACAGGTCGATGATGTCCGTCCTCCGACGGGTCAGCTCGCCGAAATGATAGATGTTGTACTGGGGGGCATCGGTGCGGATGTCGATGTCGCCCAGCGCTGGGATCAATGGGCTGCCGGCGCGATTAACGCCGACCAATGGACAGGGTTTCGGGTTGCGGATGCAGAACTGGTGGAAATCGCTGGCAAAGCTGCGCGGCACAATCACAACATTGGCCTGGAGCTTGCCGTGCGCCAGCCCCCCCGTGTGCCCCTCATAGGCGCCCATTCTGACAAGCCTGCGCAGCCTGTCCGCATCGACCAGTCGCAGGTCCTCGAAGATCGGTGAAGTGGTCAGGCGAGCCATGGCTTCCGGTTCAGAGACAAGTCGGGAGGGCGTAAGATCGTTGGCGGCTCGGCTGCTTGTCAAATTGTCAGAATCTTTCCTCAACGATAAATTGTATTTATTGGCCGGCCAACGATTGCTTCATCTTACGAACGACGCTTGCGCAAACCTTCCTGGTGTCATTAACAGCTGCGGCAGCCGATCGCTTCTATCTGTCGGCCTGCCTCGCGCAGGAAGCCAAGGTCCCGCTCCATGTAGAAGAGCAGGAAAGCAGAATAGAGGACAAAGACGAGGCTAAACACCAGCGTCTTCACGATCAGCGAAAGCGCAAAAACGTTGAGGTGCGGCGAGGCGCGCGCCAAAAAGGCCAGCACAAGGTCGGACAACAGCATGCTGATGATGAGCGGGAAAACCAGGGTCAATGCCATCATCAGAATGCGGTTCAAGAGATCGAGGAAGATGCCGGCTGCATCCTTGCTGAACACCGGCAGAAGCTGGTCGATCGGCCACAGGCCATAGCTGTCGTAGAGGCTGGTCAGGGAAAGTTCGAGGCCGCCGGCGGCCAGGTAGACCGTGACCATGATGACGGCGAGCAAGGTGCCGGTGGCGCTCGTCTCATGGGTCATCATCGGATCGATCAGCGTGCCCATCGTCGAGCCGCGCTGCAGGTCCAGGATATCGCCGGCAGCCTCGGCCGCCCAGAACGGAATGCCCATCGCCAGCCCGAGCGTTACCCCGACGACGACCTCCTTGAGCATGTAGGCGACGATCATCGTCGTCGCGATGTCGGTGTTTGTCAGCTTGTCGACGATCATCGGAAAGACCGGAACCGCCAGCGCCAGGGCAACGCCGTTGCGCAGAAGGCCCGACAGCGGCACGCGCGAAAAGAGCGGCATCAGCAGCATGAACCCGGTCATGCGGGCGAGCGCGAAAGCTCCCGCCAGAAGAAACAACTGAAGCTCCTTGACCGACGCGAAGAAGGGTTCGACCGGCATCCGCGCGCCTCAACGCGTAACGACGGGGAATTCGTCCAGCGCCGTCGAGGCCTGCTCGGCGATCTGCTGGCCAAGCAGCGGGCCGAAGACGATGATGACCAGCAGGATCACGACAAGCTTGATCGTCTGCGGCAGCGACTGGTCCTGAATTTGCGTCAGCGCCTGGGCCAGCCCGACCAGGATCCCAACGGCCAGCGCCGCGACGATCGCCGGGCCCGACGCGAACAGCACCGTCAGCAGCGCGCCCTGGACCTTCGCCAGGATGAAGTCATTGCTCATGCAAACCTCCCAGCGGCGTCAGACGTAACTCAGGATCAGGCCGTGCATCAGCCGCGACCAGCCATCTATGGCGACGAAAAGGAATAGTTTCAGCGGGACCGAAATGAGGACCGGCGAGACCATGATCATGCCGAGCGTCATCAGAATGTTGGCAACGACGATGTCGATGATGAGGAAGGGAAGATAAAGCAGAAAGCCGATTTCAAATGCCCGCGTAAGCTCTGACGCGACAAAGGCAGGAACGAGTATCGAAAGATCGTCGTCCTTCAGATCTTGTCGTGCCTGTTCCGGCCACAGGCGGTTCGTCCCATCGAGAAAGAACTGCCGCTCTTCCGGCTGGGTGAACTTGATCAGGTGCTGCTGCAATGGTTCCCTCACCAGTTGCGTCGCCCTGGCGAGGTCCTCGGTCGTCTGGAACTGAACCTGTCCTTCCTGGAGCCGTCCCGACATCTCGCTCAGCAACGGCGTCGTGACATAGACCGTGAGCACGAGCGCTATGCCGTAGAGCACCAGATTGGGCGGCATCTGCTGGACGCCGAGCGCATTGCGGATGAGGAACAGCACGACCGAGATCTTCAGGAAACCGGTCATGGTGACGACTGCCAGCGGCAGCAGACCGACAAAGCCGACGGCAATCAGGATCCCAAGCAGGTTGGGCGAATTGTCAAGCATTGTCGAACATACGGGCGATCCGCACGCCCAGGCTCTCCCCAATCCGGACGATCTCGCCACGGCCGACGCGTTTGCCATTGGCGATAATGTCGACCGTCTCCTTCGTCACATTGGCGAGCGGAACGATGGCGCCGGGCGCAAGCTGCCTTACCTCGCCGAGAGGCAGCGCCGTGCGGCCGAGTTCGAAGGCAAGCGCAACCGGCAGCTCGTCCAGAGTTGCCTCCTCCAATGCCTGATCGGCGTGCGGCGGCGTGTCTTGGTTCATGGTCCACTCCCATTTCGATCCAGCGATTGCAGTCGGCGCGGCAAGCAGTTGCGGCCCGCTAGCAGTCAGCACCGCCGGGGCATAAAGCCGCTCGGCAATGACCAATGCCGCCTCTTCCTCTTCGTCATCGAAAAGCACCACATCGCCAGGTTGCAGGCTTTGAAGCTCACCAAAGCTGATTGTAAGCGCGTTGCGCCAGAGGCAGACCGGCAACGGGAATTCGGCAGGAACCGGAGGTCTTGCTTTGCCGATCGCGTCGAGAAAGCGCCCGGCCCGCACCGCCAGACCGACGCTGTCGGTGTGCAAGGCGCAACCTATGGTTTCGTCCTTGCCGGCCAGGACGAAAGCCAACGCGGTTTGGTCCAGAACGCTGTCTTCTTGTTCGATCGACGTAATAGCGATCGTCTCGCCCAGCTTGCTCTCGATCCATTCGAGATCTTTTTCGAATTCGGACTCCAGCAGCAGTGCGGCGTGAGCGGGTGCCGGTCGTTTCACGTCGATCAGCTCGTCAGCCTTGGCAAGGCCTCGTTCGACAACAGATAACGGCAAGCGCAATTTGCCCGCCATGTCTCCGAGAGTGAACGCAATCGTGCATATTGGCTGGTCCACAGGGTTTGGCGCCGGCCAGACGGCGGCGATCGCCATGGTTTTCCCGGCAATCGTGATCTGCGCGGCAGCACGACGGCGGTAGAAGGCGTTCAATGCCTCAACCTCCCCAGCCGCAACAGATTCCAATGTCAGCGGCTCGCCAACGCTCGAGCGTGTGCGTCTGACCGGCTCTGCGCGCGCTTTCTTTTTTGCCGACGCCAAGGCCTGAGGCATCACACTTCCATATTCACGATCACGGATTGGACTATCGTTCTGCGGGCAAGCGCATTGGACTGCGCTCGTCTTCCTCGAAAAGCTCGGCAAGCGCCAGGCTGCGACGCGCAGTGCGTTTGGTCAGATGCTGCAGCAGCCCGTCCAGCTTCGTCACCGCCTTCATGCTGGCGCGATGAACGTTGCGGGCGGCCGATAACTCGGTTTTGCGTCGTTGCTCGGTGACGCCGGCCATCTTCTCGTTTTCCCGGAGCTGCTCGGTTTGCCTGGCGGCGTTCTCGAACTGTCCCTGAAGCCGGTAAAGGCTGGCGGCCTTCACCGGTTGTCCAACAAGCGAAGCGAATGCTGCATCCTCTGCGTCGGCTGTGTGCTGCAGGTGTTTGCTGACCGCGGCGGCTGCCTCCCGAACCGTCCCGGCGGCGCGCTGCGCAGCGGCGTATCGCCTTATGACCGCTTCGTTTGCGCGCTGTTCACCGTGGCGCCTGAGGTCGCGCAATCGTGCGATCATGTCACGATCTTTCATTGACGATCCCCCGCATACGTTCGCGTGTCTGCTCGATTGTCTCGTGGGTGGCGGACGGTTGTCGCAGGAAGGCGTTGATGGTGTCGATCTTCGCCACCGCCTCGTCCGCCACCGCATCGCTGCCCTTTTCGTATTCGCCGACGCGCAGCAGCAATTCGACGTCGGCGTAGCGGGCGAGCAGCTCCCGCAAGCGGCCGGCGTCCGACCGATGCTCAGCCGGCACCACCGTGTCCATGAGGCGGCTGCGGCTGCGCAGCACGTCGATGGCCGGGAAATGGTTGCGCTGCGCAAGCTCGTTCGACAGAAAGACGTGGCCGTCGAGAAGCGCCTGGATTTCTTCGGCAACCGGATCCAGCGTGCCATCGCCCTCCAGAAGAACGCTGTAGAGGCTTGTAATCGAGCCGACGCGGCCAGGCCCTGAGCGCTCGAGCAATCGGGGCAGGACAGCAAAAAGCGAAGACGGAAAACCGCGACGCGTCGGCGGTTCGCCTGAAGCGAGGCCAATCTCGCGCTGCGCACGGGCAAACCGCGTGATGTTGTCCATTGCCAGCAGCACATGCTTGCCCTGGTCGCGAAAATATTCGGCAATGCTGGTTGCCACATAGGCGGCCTTGACGCGCTCGATCGCCGGCCGGTCGGACGTCGCGACGACGATGACTGCGCGCGCCAGCCCTTCCGGCCCAAGCTGATGCTCGATGAATTCGTGCACTTCACGTCCGCGTTCGCCGACAAGCGCAACCACGGCAACATCTGCGTCGGTGCCGCTGACGATATCCGAAAGCAGGATCGACTTGCCGACGCCAGGCTCGCCGAAGATGCCGACGCGCTGCCCACGCGCGCAGGTGAGAAGCCCATCGAGGGCGCGGATTCCTAGCTGGATAGGCTCGGAAATCAAACTGCGCTCCAGCGGCGACGGCGGATAGGCGTTGACCGGATAGCTGCCGGTAATGCCATCCGGCGCAAGCGGCTTGCCATCCAATGGCTCGCCGAACGCGCTGATCACCCGACTAAGCAGGCCAGGCCCGACAGGCACCGTCTGGGTCTTTCCGGTCGCAATGACCTCGGTGAGGCTTGAAAGGCCGGTGAGATCGCCAAGCGGAACAAGGATCGCCATCTCGTCCATGAGCCCGACGACTTCCGCCTTGGTCGCCGTGCCGGTCCTGGGATCGAGGAGTTCGCAGATCTCGCCGATCCGAACCTCCTCCACGGTCGCGTGAATGACCGTGCCGGTGACCCGCCGTACACGCCCTTTCCTCGGCCGGCTGGCATCTTCACGCAGGCCGGAACGCAGGTTCGGAACGATCGATGCGAGGCGGCTCTCGAGCTTGGTGGCGGGACTTGTCATGCCGCCGCCTCGGCCTTTGATGAAATCGCAGCGGCAATGGCGTTGAGCTGTGCCTCGATGCTGGCGTCGATGACGGCAATGTCGGTCGAGAGGATGCAGGCGTCCGTCGCCAGCGTATCGTCGGCGTCGATCTCGATCGTCATGCCCAACTCACTCTCGCGCAGGACCGCGTTCAGTTCGTCGCGAACCCTGTTAACGGAAGCAGGATGAAGTCGGACTTTGAGATATTTGGCGCGGCGAATTTCAGTGACGGCCTGCGCGGCCGCCTTGGCGACCAGCATGCTCGCGTCGAATTCTCCCAGCACGCGCCTGACCACATCGAGAGCCAGAGTGATGATTTCGGCTTCCAGCCCACCGAGATAGCGATCTACCTTGACCGCGGTCTCGCTCACCAGACGCGCCGCATCCTCGTCGCCTCGGGCCTTGCCGTCTTCATAACCCTGCGCATATTCGGTCGCATAGGCTCGCCGAGCGGCGTCACGCAACTGCTGCGTATCACGCCTGGCTTCGTCGAGAAAAGCGTGCCCATCCTGCCAGGCGCGTGCCTCGGCAGCGCGCAGGATGCGGGCGACGGGGCGCCTCGGCACGGCAGTGGTCACTTTGTCCGGTTCGACCATATCGCCTAACCCATTGCCCGTCGAACGATTGCCGGACCAGCTTCGGCAAATGGTTCGGCTGTCGGCTGGTCGACAAGCGCATGCGGCATCAGCTTCAGACGGACCCGCATGCTCGTTTCGCCCGGCATCGCCTGACACCAGGCGCCAAGGCAACGCAGGCCGTCGGCATGGACACGACCATAAATGTCTTCCAGGGGCTCCAACGGCTGCATTGGACCGGCCAGATCGCGGTTGGCGACTGCGAAAGCGCAGATTTCCGCGCCGAGCGCTGTCTGCAACGCGGCGGCCTGGCGTCCATCAATGACGGCGGCCAGACCGCCGGCCCAGTAGATCGCGCCGGCGCGAAGCGCAAGGTCCTCCAACTCCTCACCCGACGACAAGGCAATCGCCAGGTCTGTCTCATCGGCTGGTTCGTTGGAGACGGCGCCGCTGAGGCCGTAACGGTCGAGCAGAAGCACTGACAATCGCTCATGCAGGCGCTGCGACCGCAACATACGCTCGCAGGCAGCCTCGCCGATCGTGCCGCCAAAGCATTGTGCCAGCCGGGCCGCATCCGCATAGCCTGCGGGACTGGACATGAATGTCTGCCATTCCGGGCTGGCAGTTTGCTTCGAGCCGGTTTGGGTCATGTCTTCTTCACAGGCATGGCCGAAGCGTCGAGCGCATAAACGCCGGGTCGTCGATACCACTGGACGTAAGCCAGGCGGGCAGCCAGCGCCGCTATAGCCGCCGTCATGCCGTAAAACAGCCACATCGCGGCGGCGACGCTGTCGGGATGCAGCCAGAGGCCGAGGAACGTCGTGAAACCTGGCTCGCCGGCTGCGTGCTCGGGAACTGCCGCAGTCACCGGAATGAGCGTGACGGACACATTGTCATAAGTCAGCCCGGCGATGCCTTTGGCCACTAGCATCTTGACCTGCGGGATCAGCTCATTCATCGGAACGGATGCGCGATGCCGGATGAAAACGGAGGCGGACGATGGCACCAGCCGCTGTCTCAGCGGATCGTTTTCGGGCAGGACGAGATGAACGCGCGCGGAAAGCACGCCGTCGATGTCCGAAATCGTCTGCGACAGTTCCTGGCTCAGGCCATAAATCATCGTCGCACGCTCTTCGACCGGCGAGGATACAAGCCCGTCGCGCTTGAACACCTCGCCGAGCGTCTGGAATTCCTGTTTGGGCAACCCGCTTTCGTCGAGAATCGCCATGGCCTCGGCGAAACGGTCCTTCTGTACGGAAACCGTCATTTTGCCGTCCTTGGCCGCCTCGCGTTGGGCCGGGATGCCATGACGCATCAGCGTGGCCACGATCTCGTTGGCCTGCCGCTGGTTGAGGTCGGAATACAGCTCAACCGAGCACGCCTGGAGCACAAGCATGCTCACCACGACGAGCGCGACGCGGCACCGGACGCCGCATCGATCAAATAGTGTCGACCGCCGCGGCAAGGATATCGTGTGCACGAACACTCCGTAGGCTTACTGTTGCTTGATCAGCGTGCTGGTGGACGACGTAACGGCCGTTACGCTGCTCGTGACCACTTCGAGATTGGCGGCTGCCCACATCACCGAAATGGATCGTTCGAGCAATTGCTCGGCATTTTTTGCGGTGGCGTTTTCGTCTTCCTTGCCTGACGGGGCCTTGCCTGACGGGACGGTCTTCCCGGCGCCATCCTGCATGGCGGCCGTTTCAGCACTCACGGTGGCATTTGCCTGGGGGGCATTTGCCTGGCCAAGGGCCCTCTGGACCTGCTGCATGGTCCCTTCCAGCGACTGAACCGCAGAACCGAACAATGCAGACGGATCCGTGAGCGCTCCGCCCCCAGCCTTCTCCACCTCGGCCAGATAGTCGAACAGCTTGTGTTCGGCGATCGGCTCCGGCTTTTCCAGTTTGGACGATTGTCCGGCCATCGCCGGATTGGCTCCCGAAGACGACTGCGCCACCTGCTGGCCTGCCCGCGCGGCGACATCACCGCGTTCAGGCATACTGACCTTCGCGGCATCATGTTTTTCCTGATTGGCACCCACCATCCGGTTACCCGGCTGCGCTGTCGCGCCGGCGGTGATCTGCTGCTGCGAAGCCATGCTGGTGGTCAAGTTCGCCAGCGTGGCTTCCAGGGCTCCAATCGGCGCGATTTGCATGAACCTGCCCTCCTGCTTGCTTAGTTCGGTTTGCCGGAGGGAACATTCTGCGCCTCCGCCTGCCTGCCGCGGAAAACGCGGACCGGCACAACTTTGCCAACATCCTGCTTCGTGCTCGGCGCCGCAGGAACTCCCAGTGTTTTCCTGACAAGTTCAACATAGGACGGCGGCCCCGATACCGAGACAACATCGTCCTGCCTGGACACCTTGATCGGAAACTTCGGGTCAACGACCCCCAGCCGCGAAAGCCGATCTTCCGCACCGGCAGCCGTGTTGGCATCAAGCGCGATCATTTCCGTCCGGACCTCGGCTTCGGTCGCAACGTTCATGACGATGCCATCGAAATGCCAGACCAAGCCGTATCGATCGCAGATCTCTTGCAGGAACTCGCGCGCCGTTCCAACCGGCATGCCGGCGCTTAAACGCCCCTTTACGAGTTTGCTGACACGCATCGGCACCCGCATGTTGCGGCCTAGCTCGACCAGCGCGTCGGCCACCGACTGATCGACGGTGATGTATTTGTACGGGCCGGCAGGCCAGCGCGGTTCGGCGGCGTTGGCCTGCGACGAGGCAAGGCCGAACGCCAGGATCATCGCAAGACCGCAGGCGACAAAAGCAGCCCTGGCTCCCGAGAACCAATCCGCATGGCAGGTGTCGCGTCCCGTCAACATTGGTCCTATCGCAAAGGGACGCACGAGCGATGGCCCGCGTCGCTGGTTTCATGATTTACCCGCCGATTCACTCTATCGTGCACATTGCAGAATTGGAAGTCCAATTGGATTGCGCACGAGCATTTGGTGCCAAATGTTGCGAACCGCCTGCAAAGCGATATGGTGCGCGCTGGAATCAGGTGATCGTCAGCTGGACGCCTGGATGCAGAAGAGATCGGTCTTGGCGGCAATCATGATCCTGCTTGCGAACCTGCCTGTTCCCGTCAAGGTTGCGGGACGCAAAGTCCGGGTCGCCCCGCGCCTTAACCAGAGGTTGCGTGCATTTCTGATCGCTGCCCTATCGATTGCCGCGATGGCGCCGGCGCAGGCCCAATCGAATAGCGGTTATGACCCACGAAGCTGGACCTACGATCCGGCAAGAAATGTGCTGGTCTCCCCTTCCGCACCCGACCAGACTTCCGATGGAGAAACCCGGAGCGACTGGTCAGCAACCCCCAGGGAGATCGTGCATTTCAGTGAGGCTCAACCGAAGGGATCGATCGTTATCAGCACCACGGAGCGGCGGCTTTACTACATTTTGGGCAACGGAAGGGCGCTGCGATACGCGGTGGGCGTTGGAAAGGAGGGCTTGGAGTGGGCCGGCCGCGACACGATTTCGAGCAAGAAGACCTGGCCGGACTGGCGGCCGCCGGCCGAAATGCGATCCAGGGAAGCGTCAAATGGCCGCTTCCTGCCTGCCCATGTCGAGGGAGGACCGAACAATCCATTGGGCGCGCGCGCATTGTATATCGGCAACACGCTTTATCGCGTCCACGGCACCAACCAGCCATGGACCGTCGGACAGGCCAACTCCTCCGGTTGCATTCGCATGACCAATGACGACGTCATCGATCTTTATGACCGCGTGAAGATCGGCAGCCAGATCATTGTGCGGCATTGATGGCCGTTCCCGAAAGCCGCAAATGAGTGATCCCCAGTCGTGATACCTTTCAATATCAAGCAGCTCGAAACCTTTCTCCTGGTGGCGACGTTCGGAAGCTTTCGCAGGGCGGCTGAACGCCTGAACACCACGCAGCCGGCGGTGTCCACCCGAATTGCTGGGCTGGAGGAAGCGCTTGGCGCCAAGCTGTTCGAGCGACAGAGCAGCACGGTCAGGCTGACCGCCGAGGGACAACGGCTGCTGCCGCCTGCCCAACGGGTTCTGCGTGTCGCAGAGCGGCTGCAACTGATGGCCAGCTCTCTTTCAGGGACTTCAGGGACGACGAGGGTGCTGAGGCTTGGGGTCGCCGAAACGATCGTGCACACCTGGCTGCCGGATTTCCTCACGGCACTGAAGGCAAACTTTCCGCTTGTCGATACCGATATCGTCGTCGATGCGACGACGACCCTTCGCAACGAGCTCATGTCACACCGGCTCGATCTTGCGGTGCTGATGGGCCCTGTCCTGGAGTACAGCATCGAGAATATCGAGATGCCGTCCTTTCCGCTTGTCTGGGTCTGCTCGCCGCAATTGGAATTGCCCAACCGGCGCAAGGTGACGCTGAACGACCTGATGCAGTTTCCGATCATCAGCTACGCCCGCACCACGCGACCCTACAGCGAACTCTACCGCAAGCTCACCGGCGAATTCGAAGAGACGCCGCGCATCTTTCCGGCCAATTCGCTGGCCGCTTCCATCACGATGACACTCAACGGAATCGGCATAGCCTCGCTGCCCGAGGGCGTCGTCCAGGACTATCTCGCAAGCGGAAAACTGCGCATCGTCGAATGCGAATGGCACCCCTCAGACCTGCAGTTTACCGCCTCCTACTCTTCCGAACCCTCCAATCCGATAGCGGAGCGGGCGGCAAAGCTGGCCGGCTGCGTCGCGCATGCCTATGCTGCGAGAACCGACAAGCTCAGGCCCGCGGTTTCTCAGCCCAGGGTGGCCGGCAGGTAGATGCGGTCGCCCGAGAAGATCACATCCGGGCTCATTATATGATCCATGTTGAGCACGACCGTCTCGGCCACGTCCGCGGAATGGGTCCTGGCGATCAGGCGAATGCTGTCGCCGTTCTTGACCTCGACCCACTGGTAGCCGTCTTGCTCCAGCGTTGGATTGGTGCGGCCCGCAGGATTGCTGCTGCCGTCGGCATGCGCCTCGACATGGTCGCCGGAAACCCAGCCGCTATGCATTTCGCCGTCCGGCCCGAAACCTTCGACCGGTATCCAGGCCTCCCCTGACTGATCAGTCGAAGGCCCGGCGGTCTGCTCGACGAAGGTTCCGGGTTGCAGAACCGTCACCACGGTCGAATCCGCGTCAGGTTGGGTCCGCAAGTTCAGGCCGTCATCGGCCAGCACGGTGAGCTGCGGGAAGTCCTGCGGCGGGGTTTGCGTCCCGGGATCAGGCTGCTCGGTGTTTTCGTCCGGCGGCGCACCATCGACGCCGGAAGGATCGTTACCCGGCGGGGTCTGTTCGTCCGGAGGCGCGCCATCGACGCCGGAAGAATCGTTGCCCGGCGCGGTCGGGTCGGTTGCCGGCGTCTTGCCGGTGTTGTTCCATGGCTGGTCGTCCAGCGTATCCCAGGCAAACAGCAGCATGCCGACGCCGAAGGTCACGCCAAGCGCGATGCGATCGGCGATCCCCCAGCGGGCGTCGGACTTTGCGCGGGCGTCGATCTGCTCTGGCGTCCTTGGCACGGCCCGGCGATTGAGCAGATCCGTGCGGGCGGCCGACACCCAGAACTCGGCGCTGCCGACGGTGAACAAGGCGCCCGCCGTCGCGGCCAGCGGCGAGTGCAGGTTCTGTGCCGTGTAGAGAACGGAACCAAACACATAAGCCGGACCGCCCAGATGCTCGGCCACGTTCCGCAACACCGGCCGTCCGGCGATCGACTGCAGCGCGGATTTCGTGCCGTAGATCACATTACCCAGCGAGAAGGAGCCGTTCAACCAGACATTGTCGCCGCGCAGCAGCCCGGCGGCCGAGCCTGGAGACGAGAAGATGAACGACGCCCCGCTCGCGGCATTGAGGGCGCGTCCCAGCGGCTTGTGATTTGCCGTGGCATTCGGAAACACCGATTGCGCGCTGAAGACGATGCCGCGCACGCCGAACGCTACGCCCGCAGCCGTCGCGGCCCAATGCGGTGGCAGGATCTGCCATACCGTGTAGGAGGAGCCGGCCATCGGACCGAAGGTGGCGACCAACTGCGCGTTCTCGTTGAGGCGGGCATGGCTCAGCGCCTGATCAACAGCCGCAGTTTGATGCGGCGTCATGGCCTTCTTGTGGGTTGCCCGATAGGTGGTCATCTGCAGCACCGAAAGCGCATTTGTTTGCTCGGTCGACATCCAGGCAAACTGCTTGGGCGTGAACTTGCGCAACTGGCCGGGGCTCAATTCGCCAAGCTGCTCCGGCGTCAGCGCCGCTACCTGTTGTTTCGTCGGCGCCTCGATCTGATGAATGGTCAGAGCGCCAAGCTGCTCCCGCGTCAGCGCTGCGATGTGGCCTGGCGACAGCTTTGCCATTGTCGCGGGATCGTGCGCCGCGACGAGAGCTGGGTCCAGCGCCGCAATCTGGGTGGTGTTGAGATGGCTGAATTGGGCAGGCCTCATGGCGGCGACCTGTTCCGGCGTAAGGGCGTTGCGCTGCTCGTCACTGAGCTTGGCGATCTGGTCGGGGGTCAGCTTTCGCACCTGCTCGGTGGTCAGTGCGGCGAGCTGCTCTTGTGAGAAGGCTGCGACCTGATCCGGCCGCAAGCCGGTGATCCGGCCAGGGGCGACGGCCTGCAATCTGCTTGGCCTGATCGCCTGGAGCTGTTCGCCACCCAGCGCCCGCAACTGCGTCGGCCGAAGTGCGGCAAGTTGATCGAACGTCAGCTGCCCGACCTGCTCGGGGCTGAGTGCAGCAACCTGTTCAGGCGCCAGCTTGGCGATGTGCTCCGGCTTGATGGCGTGCAATTGTGTGCCGGTGAGTTCAGAAATCTGATCGGCTGCAAGCGCTCTGACTTCCGGCCCGGTCGGCGCCCGCACGGGTCCGGCAAATCCCGGCTCCGCTGCGGAACTCACCGGAAGCTCAAGGCTGACGATCCTTCCGCTGGCTGAGTCAAAGACCACCCTGCCCCGGTCAGGCGCCGGCGGCCATGTCGCGGCTGTCGGCGTTTCGGCGGCACTATTCACCGCCTGCGGCGTTTCGCCAGCCACGGTTGGGGCTTCGTTGCCGACCACCTCGGCTACCGGCGGAGGTGCTTCGGCCTGGTTGACGACCACCTCGGCCACCGGCGGCGGCGGTGCTTCGGCCTGCGCTGGGGCATCCCAGAACTCGTCGGCCGGCCGCAAGATCACCTGCGGGCGTTTCTGCGTCGATGCGCCGGGCGCGACGGCGTCCTCATTGCGCGTGAACTCACCGACGAAATTGCCGTCCGGATCCATCATCCGCCAGCCATGGACCTCGCTCCATGGGATGCTGCCGTCAATTGCAGTCTCGTCGACGCGGGCCATCCTGTCGCCGACGGGCCGGCCCATCGCCTCGAACTCGGTCGGGACGTGCAGGCGCGGCCTGCTCGGATTGAGCGTATAGAGATAGGTATAGCCTTGCTGCCGCGCGGCCCGTGACTCTTCCGCGACGAAGGTCTTGGCACCCGAGACCGACTGGCTGGTGCCGACGAAACGGCCATGGGTATTGCCCAGCACATAGTTGCTCAGGACGATGCGTTGCGGGTTGTCCACCCAGATTCCGGTCGGCGGCGGCGGCGAGAAGCCGCCCGCATCCCTGATCTCGTTCGGCGTGCGTGTATCAGCGCGGAAAACATAGGGGCCGACATTGCCGCGCAAGGGCCTCGCGGGGTCGCCGGCGCCTTCGACGCGCGGATTGCCGTCCTCGGGACGCCCAAGGCTGCCCGGGACATGGTCATCGGAAGCGCCGCGCGTCCATGGCAGGACATTGGGCTCTCCGGTTTCGGGATCCCGGACCAGGATATGCGATTTATGCATCAACTCCGGTTCGTCGCCGCGCGCACTCGGACCATCCGCAGGCGGCACATACACCTGTTCCGGGCCGTTGGGCGGCGTGCCCAGCACTGCCGCGACGATCACCTCGCCGTTTTCGCCCTGAAGCCGCACGGTCGGGCCCGATGCGATCTCGGTTGATGCCGGTTGGGGTTGCGGCGTGCCGGCGGCTGGACTTTTTTGTCCGAAAATGTTGCCGATAATCGCCGCATCGTCGAGCGCCCGCTGCAATTGCGCGGAAGGCGGCGCATCGATGAAAACCCAGCGAGGCTGGTAGCCCGGATTCGCGTTGCGCAGCGCCACATCCTTGTTGATCTGCTCCTGCAGCGTTGGCGTCAGCGGCACCTCGCGCGTCTGGGCGTCACCGTCGATGGTCGTCCAGCGATTGTAGGTCTTGACCTCGATTGCCTCAATGTTGTCCTGGCTCTTGAACACCGGCGCATCCACGTAGCGTCCCCCTTCACCGAAGACCGGGTGAACCCCTGTGGGATCGGCGGCGACCGGGAAATAGACCTGGCCGTCCGAACCGTTGAGTTCGCGCGTGTAGATCTCGCCGGCTTTCCACTTTTCAGGCTGCTGCATGTTGCGGACCTGCTGAAGCGAGTGGGTCGTTGGCGGGGCAGCCTCGATCGCCTTCCTGGCTGGCGTTGCCTGCGGCGGCACGGCATCTCCCTCCGGCCGTCCCGGACTGCCCGGGACATGGTCCTGGGAAGCGCCGCGCGTCCATGGCAGGACATAGGGCTCTCCGGTTTCGGGATCCCGGAACAGGATATGCGATTTATGCATCAACTCCGGTTCGTCGCCGCGCGCGCTCGGACCATCGGCCGGCGGCACATAGACATTCTCCGCACTCGGCGGCAGCGGCCCGTAGCGGGTTGCCGTCACCGACTGCCCGTTCTCATCCCTTAGCTGCATCGGTCCGCTTCGGCGACTGCCGACCTGCGAGGAGAGGAACGTCAGCACCCCGTCGGCAACCTTCTGGCGCATGAAGCCGCCATCGACGATCGACGGGCCGAATTCCGTCCGGAATTGCTCGATCGCCGTGCGCTGGTCGGGTCTTGCCGTCGTTCCCAGCTCGGAGAGGAACTGATCCAGGGAGGCCTTTGCACCCTTCGGAATGCCAGTCGCGGCGCCGTCGCGCGAGGTTTCCACGGCGCGAGCAAGCCAGGCCGGGACCGTCAGCGTTTCATTCTGGCCATCGGCTCGATCGAAGGCCAGCGTCGCGGTTTCATTCTTGGCGATTGAAGTAGCGACCTTGGCTGCGTTGGACTTGTACTGGATTCTCACCTCGGCGCTGAAAGCCACCGCCCCGGCAGGCAAAGGCGGCGTCGACAGTGAAAGCGTGTAGCGTGTCGCCGGCGTGCCATCAGCGCCATACAGGTTCCGATAGATGTTGCCGGCGCTCGGCATGTAACGGGACTGCGGCGTTCCCTCGGGAGTGAAACGCGCTGGAAGCCATGACTGCACCGTCGATTTCACCTTGTAGGCCGCCGACGTTGCCATCCGGTCGGGGTTGAGGCCGAGCACGCCGGGAAGTCGGTTGCGATCGTTGAAGATGACGTCGATCAGCATTGCCTCGGGGTTTGCAACGCTCGCCTTCTCACCGGTCAGCAGAACGATGTCGGCCGTCGGCGCCTTGCCCGCCACGGCCGAAAGCCGCAACCCGCTTAGCGTCGGTTCATCGACAAAGGAAACTGTGTTCGACGGATCGATCTGACCAGACTTGACGAGGTCACGGATTGAGGCGATGCCATCGCCTTGTCCGATCGCCGCGATGAGCTCTGACGCCTTGGCCGGATCCTTGACCGCGAATTGGATCTTCAGGTTTGTCGAGCCGAGAGCGGACTGGATCTGGTCGTAGGTCTGCCTCGACACGATGTCTCCCGGCTGGAGCGTGTCCTTGACAGGCAGTTCCGGGCGCTTCTCGAAGCCGAGGCGTGGCATCTGGTCGACTGCCCCGACATGGTTGGCCACGATCGGCAGCCGCAGCCCGGCCTTGAATTCAGTCATGACGCGGTCGAACGGAAGCGCCCCCTCCAGCTCGACGTGGCCGGTGTTGTTTTCCGCCGGCACGCCAAAGAAATCGTGCTGGCCAGCAACGAGCGTGGCGTCCTTAGCCTCGAGCGAAGGCGTATAGGTCATTTCGATCACAGTGCCTTCGCCATCCGGCGTCATCCCGACGATGGCGGCATCCAGCGGCCTGACGTTGTAGCCGGTCGCATCGCTGAATATCGCCTTGCTTGCAGCTGCCGAAAGATCGCTGCCGCGAACCGGCAAAGCCGTCTGGTTGGACACCGGCCAGACGCCGGCCTGAAGGCCGGTGATGTTCCTGTATTCCCGCGCCCGGTAGGAGACGACGCCGTGAGTGTAGAGCGCATCCTTGAACGGCGTCATGCTGCGCTGGCTGATGCTGTCGACGACCGACCACCCGATCATGCCGAAATCGGTCTTGGTTCCAATACCGACACCTGCGGCCGCCACCGTCGGCGAGCCGATGTCGAAGTACTCACCGGTATTCAAGCGCGTCCGGATCGTGACGCCGATGCGGAAGTCGGGCAGTATGTCGCGC
The DNA here is from genome assembly GCF_055811635.1 of Mesorhizobium sp. WSM4806. Classification (NCBI taxonomy): domain Bacteria; kingdom Pseudomonadati; phylum Pseudomonadota; class Alphaproteobacteria; order Hyphomicrobiales; family Phyllobacteriaceae; genus Mesorhizobium; species Mesorhizobium sp. WSM4806. The sequence goes on from NZ_JBVVQZ010000001.1 coordinate 60,328, forward strand.
AGCGGTGTGCGTGGTATCTGCACGCCATCCGGGCCGTAGCGCTCGGCCAACTCGCGGCTCGAATAGTAGCTCTTTTCTGCCTCGTACCTGGCCAGCAACTGTTCGCTGGTCAGCCCGTCGAGATAGGCGGATGGTGTCTTGGGGTCCTTGCCGCTGCTGTAGGCATAGCCGCTGGTATCCGGCTCCGGCATGCCGGTGAAGCTGCGCGTCTGCGGATCCCAGACGAGGCGCATCGGACCATCCGTTGCCGTCGGCTCCTTCGGCACGATGATGGGATCGCTATCCGCCGGCCGGGTGGCGTTCTGCTCACGCGCTTCATGGGCGCCTCGATCGGTGGCATTCTCGGGATCGCCGCGCTCGCCCGGGGCGCTCGGCCCTTCATCGTGGACGTTCATCACCGTTCCTTCGATCACCGGGTGATGGGCATCGTGGAAAGCTATCTTGTCCGTGGGCCGGTAAACCCCGTCGGGACCCTGCTCGTGGATCACCATCGGCCGGCCACTGTCTCCGGCGGCGATCGCGAGCCGCCCCGTCGTGTTGCCCGGCGGCGGGACTACGCCATCCGGCACGGGGCCGTCGGCACCCTGCTGTGGGTTCTGGCCGTGAGTGCCGGTGCCTGTCTGTCCGGATCCCGGCCGGACCGATAGCCCCCTGATGCCCATGCCGGTGCCGAATGCGCCTGCGCCGAAATTGATCATGGCACTGGCGAGCTGAAGCCCGTTCATGTCGCCGCCATTGACGACCATGTCGTAACCGGAAACGCCGACCAGCGGCACAGCGGCGGCCACTGTTGTTGCGTCGATACCGTAGGCAATGCGGTTGGAGGTGGCTCCCGACCGCATGTATCGGGCGATGTGGTTGGCATAGTCGTTGGTCGTCCTGGTCCCTCCAATGCTCGCCATGAAGGCGGTTCCGCGCGGAACGCCTGCCCGGACAAGCCCGCCCAGGCGCATGGCGCTCGAGCCTAGCGGCAAGACGGTCGTTGCAATGCTCACGACGTTCATGATCGACTGCGTGTCGGTCCACTCGCCGCCGCGGCTGATATGTTCATGCTGGTTGAAGACCGCGCGCGTGCCGAGGTAGGCGGCGCCCGCCAGGGCAATCGGCGCTGCGATCGGCGCGGCCGGCGTGAAGGACAGGATGGTCGCGACGCCGGTCCCGATACCCACGATCGGATCGATCGTGGATTCCCAAGCCGAGAGTACGCGGGCCTGCTGGGCGTCGATCTCGATCCGGCCGTCCTCGCCCGGCGTCATGTCCAGGTTCTTGGCGTAGACAATCCGCCCGTCGTCGCTGAACTGCTCGTTGTTGTGGCGGAAGTCCTCTATATCCGCGTAGCGCTTGCCCGTTATATCTACATAACCGATCTCGCCCTCGTCATTGCGAACGCCGAACAGCATCGTTTGGCTGGTGCCGTTCTCGTCGACATAAAATATTGGAATCGCGGAGACCTCGGGCGCGTCACCACCAAACTCGCGAATCCCCTCCGCGACGGATTCGAGGATATCGGCGTGATCCTCGTTTTCGGCGTCAAGGCCCAGCGAGTCCTGAATGGTCTGTTCAAGCGCATCACCTTCCCGGGTGTGGAAGGAGCCGTCGAAGCCGTTTTGGTGGTAGCTCTGGAACTGGGACTGGAAATCGGCATCCAGCACGTCTTGCTTGTCGTTTTCCAGGCGCTCGTCCAGCACGGTCTTCGGCATGTAATAGTTGTACGTATTCTCGGCGATATCGCGCTGACCTGCCGCGATTCCGTTCATCTGGTCGCGGAACACCTCCAAATTTCCGATTTCGGTGTTGACCGCGGCCAGGTCGAGCGTGCTCAACGCTAGTTCCGGCGTGACCCAGCGGCTCTCGGGATTGTACTCATCGTCATCCGGCGTCACGTCTATCTGCACCTGGATCGGCGTCCCGCTCTCGATGACCGCATCCAGATTGCCGGCTTCCAGCTGTTCCTTGACTTCCGGCGAGACCATAATGGTCTGGCCCTGCCATTCGACGCTCACGGGTTCGACGCCGTCCGGAAAGGCGCCGTCAGGCAATTCGGTCGTGCCTGGCCCATACTCGGCGAGATCGCTCTCGAACTGGCTCCGGACTGCGGAGAGGCCTTCGTTCAACGTCCCGAGTGCGGTTTCCGCATTCGATGCCATGAGCTCGTTCAGATCTGCAGCGGCGTTTTCGCGCGCCGCAATGAACGTCTCGCCATGCGTGTGGATCTCATACTCTTCGGGAATGCCTTCCGGATGCTCGTTCCAGGCGGTGTTCAGCGATTTACCTTCAGGGACGCCGGTCGCGACATGTTCGTTCCAGGCTTCGTTCAGCGACTCATCGACCCACGACCCCGGCGGATTGCGCGACACTTCTGGATTAAGATCTTGATCAAACACGCTCAGCCTGATCGACTGGCCGTGCCGAGAGTGGTGCGACATCGGGCGGTCGATGTCGTACTCCTCGACATAGTGTCCACGATCGTAATACACATCGATCATCGCCTGACCGTCGGCGGTCACATAGGCTCGCGCATACATGTCGTCGCCGCCGCTGGAATTGTCCTCCAGCCATTCGTCGAACATCTCGCGCATCATTCGAGCCGACTCGGCTTCAAAGCCGCGCAGGTCGCTCTCGGCGCGCAAATAGTCCGCGTAGGTCTGCCCCAGCTCGACGCGATTCTGCGCCAAGTCGCGCAGCCCCAGCAGATTCTGATGATCGGGCGATTGGGTATCGACACCGGCCTGTTCGTTACGGGTGATTGCAAGATCGATCGAACCCAGGTCACCTTCCGCGATCAGGCGGTTGTACTCGCCGAACAAGGCCTCGACCTCGGCGTGTTCGGCGCGGGAGCCGGCATATTCCTCCTGCTGGTAGACGTCGGTGTGGATGTTTGAATCCTCCGCCGTGGCCTCGGGCGCGTTGGGATCCGGAGCGGCCACCAGAGGATCGAGTTCGCGATTTGCTTCTATGGCCGCGTCGAGCGCCGAACTCGCTTCCTCGAAGGTGCTCCTCACTTCGGTGGCATCGTCGAGCACGGTCTGGGCCGCGGTCAGCGCCTCCCGGGCTTCCTCGATCGTGGCTTTGGGTTTCTCGAAATCGATAGCGTAGCCGTGCGGGTTCAGGACCCCGTTCAACGCATCCTCGGCTGCATCCTGAGCGCCGGCACGGTCCGAGTCTAGCGCATAAACGTCGCTCTGCGCATTGGATGCATCGATGACCGCGGAAAGTTCGCTGATCGTCGCCAGCGTCTCCGAATCCGCCATCAGGGCTTGCGCCGCATCCGGATGGACCCAGCGCACCGCGCCCTGCCAGTCCATAGGCACCCAGTCGGCACCAGCCTCTTCGGGACGCTCGCCATAAAGGTCGAGCACCTCGCCGTCCTGATCCATCACCGGTTCGGCCGGGATCCCTGGGCCGTGTTCCTCGACCACCTCGCGGGCTGCGGCCGACACCTCTCCCAGTCCTTCGACGGCCTCGAGATCCAGGCCTGCTCCTTCCTGCTGGATGGCCTCGCTGGCGAAGATGCCGTCAAGGGTGTTGAGGACGGTCTCGGCCTCGCGGGCCTCCTGGGGGTCGCTGCTGTTTGGATTGACATCCGTCAAGAGCTCGGCCAGATCCGCTTCCAGGCTGCCGGCTTCAACCTCTATCTCGTAGCCATGCTCTTGATTGGCAACCGTGACGGTGCCGTCCGGATTCTCGGTCACCGTGTAGCCGTTGAACGTCACCTCGACGGTCGTCCTGGTGGCGCCGTCGATCACCACCGTCTCGCCTGGATGAATAAGGTCGGGGTCGCGCGGCGTGGTGAACAGTTCCGGATTGCTTGCGGCGAGATCGTCCAGCGTCACGCCGTTGGCCTCGGCGATGTCGCTCAGATTGTCGCCCGGCTTGACCTCGTAGTCGATCGGATCGCCGTCGTTCAGCTTCTCGACGATGGTCTCGGTGCGTCGGCCATCCTTGTCGACGACAATCGTCGTCTCGGTGTTGTTGACGGGGTCGATGATGGTCGTGGTCTGCTCGCCGGTCTCGGTGTTGCGCTCGGTCTGCGTGGTCACGCCGTTGCCGTCGACCGTGCTGGTCGTCTCGGTGCTTCCCTCGGTGATCGTCGACGAGCGCGAACCATGCTGATAGTCGTTGTTGTAGGTCGCGGTCCTGCCGGTATTCGGATCCGTGACGACGATCTGCAGGGTTTCGCCAGGGTCACCGCCCTGCGTCACCTCGAGGCCGGCGGCGTTCATTTCGGCGATCACCTGCTCCGGCGTGAGATTGCTCGCCTCGGCGATCTCGTCAATGCTTTTGCCGGCGGCAAGCTGTTCCTCGATCGCCGGCACGCCCGAGCCGTCCGCCGTCTGCGATTGCGCCAGGGTGGTCACCTCGCCGTCCGGAGCCGTAACCGTGGTTACCGGCAATGCGGGGCCGCCGGCGGGCGTCACCGTCTGCACGGTCGACCCATTCGGCAGGTTGCTGGTGACGGTGACGGCGCCGTCACCACTGGTTTCGGTGGTTGTGGTTTCACGGGTCTGGGGATTGGTCGTGCGTTCGGTGACCGCGCCGTTGCCGAGATCGTCCACCAGCGTGGTCGTGATCGCGCCGGTCTGCGCGTCGACGCTGGTGGTTTCCTTGCGGCCGAGATCGTCACGAATCGGCGATGACGTCGCCTGCATGTCGGGGCCGGTCTCCTGGGTGTAGTAGCCGCCGTGCTGATAATCCTGGTTTTCGGTGATCGTGCGGTCTCCGGCGGTGATCACCACCGTGCGGGTGTCGCCGTTGGCATGCTCGGTCGCTACCGCCGTCATGCCGCCGGCATTCAGAGCCGCCACCACATCCTCGGGAGCCACGCCCTGCTCGGCGGCGATGTTGTCGATGCTTTTGCCACCATCGATCGCCTTGAGGATGTCGTTTGCCTTGACTTCTGACGCCTTGACGTCCGGCGCGTTGACTTCCAGCGCCTTGACTTCCGGCGGAGCGACGTTGCCGCCGAGATCCTGCACGCTGAAAAGCGCCGGCGCGGCTGTGATGCCGCCATTGCCGGTGGGCACGGTGACCGCGGCAGGCAGCTCCGGGGGAGTCGGCTGCGGCGCCGGAGCAGCCGGCTGCGCCGTCGTCAGATCCGCATTGACCTGCGTCAGCCGCTGGCGGGCGCCCGCGGCCGCGTCGGCCTCGCCCATCTTGTTGGCGAGCCGGATTTCATTTTGCAATTTCGTAGCTTCCGCCTGCAGCCGCGTAATCTGCTCGGCATTGGCCTTTGGATCGACCCTGGGCGGCGGCGGCGGCTTGACGGTGTTAATCGGGCGGATCATCAAACAACCTCCGGAGCCGGTCCAGTCCTGGTTCAGGCAGTCTGCCTGCCGTCAACGCCCCCGCGCCCGACAGTGGAAGCCCCGGAAGCTTACCGGGGCGGCTTCCAATAAATGCCGAAAGCAGCGAGTTGCTCTTCCGACTGTCTTACTCGTTCGGCAGCATTCACTTCAGACTGCACAGCCGTCAGTGCCGCCAGAATCTCGACGGCGGCGAACGCCGGCGCCATGCTGCGAAAGAACGACTGCGAATTTGCCGTAACGATGATGGTCTCCCGCGCGATCCGGGCCAGCGGCGACACGCTGCTGTCGGTGATTGCCACCACGCCGACACCCTGCCTGGCCGACTGGCGCGCCACGTCGATCGTCGTTCGTTCATAAGGCGACATGCCCACAGCAAGGAGCACGTCGCCGCGTCCCGCGCCCTGCAAGGCATCCAGACCATGTCCGCCCATCTCGCCGACAAGCGTCACCTTGCGGTCGCCGCCAGCCAGAAACGACATGATGTGAACGAAGTGGCTGGCGACCGGATAACCGGAGCGCGCGCCGAGACCAAACAGATTACGTGATCGTGCAAGGAGGTCGGCGGCGGCGATGAATTGCGAGGCATTGCCGTACTCACCCAGACTTGAAACCTGCGCCGCGAGCGTGTCGGCGACAACCCCTGCAGTCGAATATCCGGGAACGCCACCCTGGTCGGCACCCCGTCGCGCCGGCTCACCGGCGCCTGTCTCACGCAGCGCGCGCGCATAAAGGCTGCGCATATCCTCATAGCCTTCAAGGCCAAGCCATCGCGCCAACCGCATCATCGTGCTGTGCGAAACGCCGGCCTGATGCGCCTGCTCGCGCATCGACATCAGTGCGACATCCTTAGGATGGTCCAGCACGAAACGCGCGGCGACCCGCAGCTGCGGCGGCATATTCTCGAACCGTTCGACCAACAGCTCCGCCAAAGGACCTTGTTCCATTCTGCCATACCCCATTGCCCCCGATGGCAGGTTACTCCTCCAATGGTGGCAATGCAACAGTTGGAACCGAACTGGTTCATATATTCCAAGTGGACTTTCATTTTCGATCGCGCTGCCTTAAGCTGCTTTCGCAACCTGCCGGATCGCGTCGACGTGATTCCGGAGATTGTAACTTGAATGGTCCCTCAAGGAGACAATGATGGCTACCCCTCCCATTACGTCCGGCGCTGCCGGGTCGCCGGAACAGAACCTGGACAAGATGATCAAGCATCAGGAGCGCATGTTTAGCCTCGAGATCACAAAAGAGATCGCGAAGTCCCAACATGACATGCTGATGAGCACCGCGAGGACGCTCGGCCAGTCGGCCGAAAAGGCCTAAGGCGGGATTCTCGAACCATGCGCCGCCGCAAGCACCCGGCGGCGCACGTCCACGGCACGAACGTTTCGATGCCGTTGCCAGGCTGCGTCTGAATTGTCATCAGCGGGAGATGAAGTGGCATGACCGCTCATTCTAACGGCAAAGATTGGGCTAACGGCAAAGATTGGGCTATCGGCCGCACCCCGGCATCGCGACATTCCGTTGCGCTCAGCGTAACGCATGGATTTCACGCGGGCGCCCAACTTAGTCTGGTCGAGCCTCTGTATACGGTCGGCTCCAGCACGGAGTCCGAAATAGTCCTCAGAGACGCCGGCATCGCGCCGGTCCACGCAAGATTGCGGCGCAAGGGCAGCCAGATTGAAATCGAAGCCGTCGGCGGCGATGTCACGCTCGCCACCGGCGAGATCATCCGCGAAGGCCAAGGCAGCCGCTGCAAGCTGCCGCTGTCGATAAGCCTCGGCGATGCCCATATCCGGCTGGTCAACCCGGAACGCCCGCCGAATCGCTGGTCTGTTTCCAATCGGCCCCTGCTGGTTGCAGGCAGCGTTCTCGTTGCTGTCTTCGCTGTTTCCGTCGCCGCCAATGGGTTCTCCTTCGCCGAGCCGGACATTGGCAAAAAGCCGTCCGCTCAAGTCGAAAAACCGATCACAGTGGCCTTCGCCGGCGAGGCCGGACAGAGTGTTCTGGACGATTCATCGCCGACACAAGTGCCCAGCGCCGCCGACGCGGAACGCCAGCTCAAGCTGCGCCTCGAGCAATCCGGCATCAGCACATTGACCGTTCAGCAATCACCTGGACGGCTCGTGGTCTCGGGCATGATCGCCAATGACAAGAATGCTGCCTGGACCGAAACGCAATCCTGGTTCGACCAGACGTTCGGCGCGCACATCGCCCTCGCCTCCAATATCATGATCGGCAACGCCGAGCAGGCTCCGCGCCTGAGGCTGCAGGCGATCTGGTATGGCGAGCGGCCCTATGTCATCGCCACCGACGGCGCACGCTATCATGAAGGCGCATTCACCAATGACGGCTGGACCATCAAGCGCATTGGCGAGACGGAACTTCTCCTGACGAAGGGCGGCGCCACGGTCGCGCTGAAATATCCGTGAACCGCCGGCTTGAAGGCCCGCGTTTCGATACGGCAAGGATGGACACAACCGGCCGCGACGTGCGGCAGGCGGAAGGCGTGCGCGGTCAGGCAATCAACCGTCGGCGGATGAATGGCGTCGACAAGGCCGCAAGCCGGGCCCAGGGAGCGACATCGGCCGCTGGCATGGAAAAGCCAGGAACCGCGGAATTCCAGTCCTCTCGGGGCACGAACAGCGAATCGCTCGACGAGGCGCTCATCAACTTCGTCATGCCTGGTATTCCCGAGCCAGCCATCCTGCGTCGCTCGGTAGCCATCCTCCAGCATTTTGTAACGCATCTGGTTCCCGGCCTTGAGGGTGGCGAGCAACTCAAGACGCTCGCCAGAACGCTGATGGAGGATGAAATCGAGCGTCATCGCGATCTGCTTGCCCGGATACAGGAAGGAATCGAAACCTGACTGATCCGCATGACACAGTGCATCTGCTGCATGTCCTGGGCTATCTCTACGGGTGTCACGGGCAGGCAAAGCGGGGCGCGGCATACCTGCTCATCGCGGCGCAGCTGTCACCGGGAAATGCCGGCGTTCTGCGCACGCTGGCGCATCTGCTCATACTCGATGGCGAAGCGGACAAGGCGCTTGCCACCATTGCCAGGCTGGAGACGTTGGAGGGGATGGACCACCCGACGCTGGCGTTGCTGAAGAGCCGCGCGTTGCTTGTGGCCGGCCGCAAGGCCGAGGCGCACAATGCCTTGCGGAGCTTCCTGTCGCATCGAGCCGCCGAATGACGGTATCGGAGCGCCTTCTGCACTTCCTTGCCAAGCTGTCACGCCGCAGCGATCTGGTCATTGCCATCCTGATGCTCGTTGCAGTGGTGATGATGCTCATTCCATTGCCGACCTTCCTCGTCGACATTCTCATCACCGCCAATATCGCCGTCAGCGTGCTTATCCTGCTGGCTTCGTTTTATGTTTCTCATCCGCTCCAGTTCTCGTCGCTGCCATCGGTCATCCTCATCGCCACCTTGTTCCGGCTGGCGATCACGATCACGACCACGCGACTGATCCTCCTCCAAGCCGACGCAGGCGAGATCGTTTCCGCCTTCGGTAGTTTCGTCGTCGGCGGCAGTATTGCCGTGGGCCTGGTGATCTTCCTGATCATCACCGTTGCGCAGTTCATCGTGGTTGCGCGGGGTGCGGAACGCGTTGCCGAAGTTGCGGCCCGTTTCACGCTCGATGCGCTGCCCGGCAAGCAGATGAGCATCGATGCGGAGTTGCGCAACGGAGACATCGATCAGGCGGAGGCACGCCGGCTGCGCCAGCAGCTTGAGCGTGAGAGCCAGCTGTTCGGCGCGATGGATGGCGCCATGAAATTCGTCAAAGGCGACGTCATCGCCGGCATTGTCATCATTCTGGTCAACCTGATCGGCGGTTTCGCGATCGGAACGCTGCAGCACGATATGTCGCTGGGCGACGCCGCCGTGACCTACTCACTGCTCACGGTGGGTGACGGGTTGATCGCGCAGATACCGGCACTGCTCGTCGCCGTGGCCGCCGGCACGATGGTGACACGCGTCGGCAGCTCGGACGGCACGAGCGACCTTGGCAAGCAAATAACCAGCCAGCTACTACGCGACCCCCGTGCGCTCGCACTCGCCGCGGTGATCATGGTCGGCCTTGCCGTGGTGCCGGGCTTTCCGCCACTTGTGTTCCTGATCCTTGGTGCCTGCTTCGGCGCCGGCGCCTACGCCATCAACCGCAGCACCGCGCGGGAAGCCGAATTTAGGGATATCGGCCAGGCCGCCATGGCCGAACAAGCTGGAAAACCCGCGTCGCTTTCATCAACGGCCGTCGGGACACTGGCTTCTTCATCCCGCATCGTCGTACGCTTCGGAACCGAACTCGGACGCTCGGTCCCGGAACCCGAATTCGCCACGCTCGCTGATGGCGTGCGCCGCGAGCTTTTCGGCGATCTCGGTGTCGACGTTCCGGCTATCGGCCTGCAGGTCGACGAGAAGCTTTCAGCGAGAAGCATGCGCATCGATCTGGAGGGCGCACCCATCCTGGATGCTGAAATCCCCGCCGACCGCGTTCTTGTCGAAGCGGACCCAACGCATCTCGATCTGCTCGATGTGACTTACGAAAAGGGTTCTCCGATTGCCGGCCAGCGCAAATTCATGTGGGTCGATGATCGCCACCTTTCGGCGTTGAAGGAAGCCGGCTTCGTCTTCTCCTCGCCGGCGCAAACAGCGGCCAGATGGACCGGAAATGCACTTCGGCTCTACGCCGGCCATTTCGTCGGGATCCAGGAGACCCGCAGGCTGCTGTCGAACATGGAGCCGGACTATGCGGATCTGGTCAGACAGGCGCAGGAGATCGTGCCGCTGCAGAAAATCGCCGAGGTGCTTCGGCGACTTGTCGGCGAAAACGTGCCGATCCGCAACCTGCGCCTGATCCTCGAAGCGCTGATCGAATGGGGTCAACGCGAACAGGACGTCGTTCTGCTTACGGAATATATCCGCACGTCCTTGAAACGCCAGATCAGCTTCCGCTTCGCTGGCCGTAACAACATCATCGCAGCCTATGTTCTGCAGCGCTCGGCCGAGGATATCCTGCGAAACGCGGTGCAAAGCACATCGACCGGCACGTTCCTGAACCTTTCTGATGACGATGCGCAGGCATTGATCGCCGAAATCGAACGAGCCTTGTCGCAGAACGCCACCGATGTCTCACCGGTCGTCCTCGCGGCGATGGATGTACGCCGTCATATGCGAAGCCTGCTCACGCACAATGCCATCGAGCTTCCGGTTCTGTCCTTCGGGGAAATCGCACAGGAATTCAACGTCCAGCCATTGGCCACGATATCCGGCCGCTCGGGCGTGGCACGCAACGTCTCTCGCTCGCTGCCATCGGCTGAGGCGAAAGCCGGACAGGAGGCAGCCTCATGATGCCAGCCGGGCGGATTGGGACAATTGGTGGAACTACATGCTCAAGAGGGGAACGGCATGACAATTCACGATACCGCAGCAGGCGTTCGATCCGCCACTTTCGCCGGGCGGATGCGCTGGCTCGCTATCGCGACGGTTGCCGTCTTGCTGGCGTTTTTGTTCACACATGCCGACGCTATGGCACAGGATGTGTCGCCATTGCCGAGCCGGCCAACGGTCGACCTGCCGGTCGGGCAAGGACGCCTGCTGCGCTTCAATGAACCCGTCGAATCCGTCCTGATCGCCGACACCACGATCGCGGACCTTCAGGTCGTGTCGCCGGGGATGGTCTATGTCTTCGGCCTAAAACCCGGCCTGACCAACCTCATTGCAATCACAGCCGATGAGCGGGTCGAGGCAACCGCCCAGTTCCGCGTCACCCCCGATGTCACGCCTGCCAACGAAGCGAAAGACGCAATGCAGCCGAACTCGGCGACAAATCTCTCGATTTTCGGGACCCGCATTGTTGCGACCGGCGAGGCAGGAGGCGTCGAGGAGGCAACGGATGTCGACAACATCGCCCGCACGTTCTCGCCGCCGGAACAACCGCCGCTGAACAACATGACCGTGCAGGGGTCGCAGCAGGTCAACATCCGGGTCCGTTTCGCCGAAGTCTCGCGCACTGAGCTGCAGTCTTACGGCGTCGACTGGTCTGTCGGGTACAGGAGCGGCGGCTTCGAATTCAACATGTTCCAGGACAATGGCGTGCCCTCCGGCACCGGCAATCTTGGTTTGAGCATGGACCAGGCGCAGGGCATCAACTTCGACATTCTCATCGAAGCGCTGCAACGCAACGGCGTCGTCAAGATACTGGCCGAACCGAACCTGACAGCGATGACTGGTCAGACCGCGAGCTTTCTTGCCGGCGGCGAAATTCCGGTTCCGATTCCGCAAGGAACGGACGTCGTTACCGTTCAATACAAGTCGTTCGGCGTTTCCCTCGGATTCACCCCTACACTGATCGGCCGCGATCGCATTGCGCTCCATGTTCAGCCGGAAGTCAGTTCCTTGTCGGAAGCAGGCTCGGTCAGCGCCAATGGCTTTGCCATGCCGAGTTTCGTTGTGCGCAGGGCTGACACCACGGTCGAAGTGGCGAGCGGCCAGACCTTTGCGATCGCGGGTCTTTTCCAGCAGCGGACCTCGCGTAATCTGGAAAAGTTTCCGGTCCTCGGCGATGTGCCGGTGCTTGGCCCGCTTTTTCAGTCACAGCGCTTCCAGCGCGAAGAGACCGAACTGGTGATCCTGATCACGCCCTATCTGGTCGAGCCGGTGCGCGACAGCCTCGCCACGCCGCTCGATCGTCCGGCAGCCAAGCGCCACAGGAAGCGGGCCAATGACGCATCGGCGATGGGCCTGATCATCAAGTAGCGGGGAACCGGACATGACATTTCGCATCGCATTGTGCTCTGTTCTTCCAGTGCTGCTTCTGGTCGGCTGCGCGAACGGCCGGCAACAGCCGCAGGAATATTCTCCCGGCTACAGCTATGTTTCGACCGACACCGGCGGCTCGCAGAAGGGCGTCGGCGGCTCCGTCCTTGCTCCCAATGCATGCCTGAACGAACCGGCCGATGACGACCGTTCTGCCGCTGCGACCAATCTGACGATCGTCACCGGCGTCGGCTCCCACCTGCCGTCCGGCTGCGCCAATGCCTACAATCTTCAGCGCATGGCCGAAAGCCAGCGGGACCTCGTCGAGGGCCGGCGCATGGGGGCGGCGGCAGCCGCGCCGACTGCAAATGCCGCCCGGCGTTACCTCAATGGCGAAGAGGCGCCGATCGGTGGAGCCAACAGCGGGCCGCCGACGCCGCAAACAACGCTCCCAGTCGAGTGAGCCGATGCGGCCTTGCAAAAGCGCGTCGCGTTTGCGCGACATGCATTAGTTTGTCCGGTTGTTTGCGCGTCGGGCTCGACCCTTTCCGGACCGATGCTCTAGAGCGGTTTATCGTTTCACGGAAACGCCGAACCGCTCTATCCCCTTGTTGTTGCGCAATTCCCCAGGGAAAGCGCTATGCGCTTTTCCCGGGAAAACCGTTTCACACTTTTCCTGGAATTGCGCTAGCCGAGGATAGAGCCGAGCGCTTTCGCCCTTGCCTGTGTGCTGCCCTTCGCCCGGATGGTTCTGGCACGCGCAAGCAAGGTATTCACCTCCTTGGTCGCCAGGCCGATCGGCGGCGAGGCCCTGACCTGGTCGGCCTGGCCAAGAAGTCCGTAGACCACGACGACGTTGCGCTTGTGATGCAACTGCGCATTGGGTGCGGCGGAGATCTTCTGGACCAGCGGGAGTGCTGTGGCGGAGTTGCCTTCGAGCGCCGCGGCCAACGCCATGTTGCTCTCGACGTCGAGATCCCCCGGCGCAAGTTTCAACGCCTGAGCAAAAGTGGTCTGCGCCTCCGCCGTCTGGCCGGCGAATGTCTGCGCCACGCCCAGCCTGATATAGGCGCTGCTGGTATTGACCAGCGGCGCGGCCTGCGCGAGCGCGCGCATGCCGGCATCGATATCGCCCGTTTCCATCATCGCCGAGCCAAGCCCGAGCATTGCCCCTCCGTCATTGGGCGCTTTTGCCAGCGCGGCCTGATAGGCTTTAGCCGCCTCGGCGGGATAGCCGGCTCGCATATAGGCCTCGCCCGCCTTGACGAAGGCGCTCGGCTTGGCATCCGGCATCGCTGCCGCGCGCTGGTAGAGCGCGATTGCGGTGCCACTGTCTCCCTGCGCATGGATATCGTCGGCAAGCTTGATCAGGCGCTCCGATTGCGACGACGGGCCCTGTGCCTTTGCCTGCTCGGTGTCGGTTTTGGTCGTCTGACAACCGGTCACCGCCAGCATGGCGACGACGGGCAAGAACACGACGTGCAGCCGCATATCCACCTCTCCGTATTCAAGCCCGCCGCACCTTACACACGGCCTTGGCCGACTGGAACCACAACAGTGCGATAAGATTGCAACATGGCCGAAGAAGCTGAGGAAAAGAAACTACCGGCGTCCGACAAGAAGCTTCGCGACGCTCGCCGCAAAGGCCAGGTTTCGCAGAGCCGCGACCTGGCCTCCGGCTTCACGCTTTTCGCAGCGCTTGGCTATCTATATTTCGCCTGGCCGATGCTCTTCGGGCACCTTTCGGAACTCGTGCAGACCGTGACCGCCCCCGGCGATTCGTTCGTTGAAGTCAGCCTGCAGGCCATCCGCCATTCGTTGTCATTGCTGATGCTTGCCACCTTGCCGCTCGTCGGAATCGTTGTCGTTCTCGCCGTGGTCTTCGGCATGCTGGGAACGTTCGGGCCGGTCTTCTCGTTTGAACCGCTCAAGCCGCAATTCGATCACATAAACCCGGCGAAGGGTCTTCAGAAGATCCTGTCGCTGCGCAACGTCGTCGAGTTCATCAAAGGCCTGGCCAAGGTGGTGTTGCTGGCCGGCCTGTTCGCATTCCTTTTGATCGCATGGCTGCAGCCGCTCTTCGATGCTCCGGGATGCGCTCCGTCATGCCTGGAGCCAATTATCAAAGCGGTGCTGACACCGCTTGGAATTGCCGCCGCCCTGGCCTTTGTCGTCATCGGCGTGATCGATGTTCCTATTCAGCGCTGGCTGTTCCTGCGCGACATGCGCATGACGACAACCGAATACAAGCGCGAACACAAGGACCTCGAAGGCGATCCGTTGATTCGACATGAACAGCAGCGACAGCGGCGTGAGGCCGTGATGCAACCGGCGAAGCTCGGCGTGAAAAACGCGGTCATCGTTTTCGTGTCCGGCGACCGCTCAGTGGCATTGCGTTACGTCAGGGGTGAAACGCCGGTGCCGACGGTCGTCGGCAAGGGCCAGGGCCGAGCGGCTGACGAGATGACGGCTCAAGCACGCCAGGCAGGTATTCCGGTGATCGAGGATGCGGCCGTCGCCGGCCCACTCTTCGAAAATACGAACACCGGAGCTTACATCGGCCAGGAGATGTTCTCACCGGTCGTACGCCATCTTGTCCGGCTCGGGCTCACTTGAGCCATGCGCGAACCGACCTTGCCGCAATGCCTGAGCAGCGCGGCAAGGTCAGCAGCGACAGCCGACTACTTGGCTGAACCCAACAGGACGTCGAGATCGACCGCGTCTGCCATTGCCTTGTATCCCGCGTCGTTGGGATGGAGGTTATCGCCGCAGTCGTAGTCGTCGCGCAGATACCCCGGCTTGGCCGGGTCTTCCATCACCTTGTCGAAGTCGACCACGCCATCGAAGCCGCCGCCGGTGCGGATCCATTCATTCACCGCGACGCGTATCTTTTCCTTCTCTGGTGTGTAGTAGCCCTCGGTAGGAAGCCCTTTGAAGGTGTCGGCGAAAGGGGTCAACGTCGCGCCTACAATGCGTACGCCATGGGCGTGCGCGCGATCGATGAGTTGTTTGTATCCGGTGATGATGTCTTGCGCCGTCGGTTCCTTGTCGTCCGGCGTGATTGCATTTTCGCCGGGCCAGCCGATATCGTTGATGCCCATCATAAGGACGACGGTCGAGACTTTGGGATGGCTCAGTATATCAGAATCGAAACGTCCCAAGGCATTGACACCCATACCGTCGGTCAACACGCGATTGCCCGAAAAGGCTTCGTTGACCACCGCGACCTTGCGGTTGGCCTCCTGCAATCGCTTGGCGATATGGTCTGGCCAGCGATTATTGGCGTCAGGGGTCGAGCAATTCCCATCCGTGATGGAATCCCCGAAAAACACGATCGCCTCGGATTCCGGCACGGCGTCAACCCATATGTCGCTCAGAAACAGGCGCGATTTGAGTGTGCTGTCAGCCTTGAACGCAGCCTCGTTTGTGTAATTGCCCGGGCCGGAGATGTAGGCGGTTTGCACACCATCCCAATGCACCGACGACAGCGCCGTCTTCTTCGGCAGGAAAATGCTGACCGAGATTTCGGAAAGCGCTTCTGCCGTGAGAGCGATGGGGTCGCTGAGGATCGGAGCTCCCGGCGGAACGACCACAGAACTCTTGCCGCCCCAGGTCAGAGGCTTCAAGGTCGCCTGATCGACGTTGCCGCCCTTGCCTGCTATTGCGACGCTGCCGGCACCGACGGTCAGCGGCTTTTCGCCGAAAGCATTCGACAGCACGATCCGCACGCTCTTGCCGCCAACGCTGATGCGGGCGACCTGGCGGACGGTCTGGTTCTCCAATACCTCCGGCACTCCGAAAGGCGCAGGAAGATCATCCGACCAGCGCGGAGCAGGTGTGGCAGCCCAAGTGGTGATCCAGGCTCCCGTTTCGGCGCCTTGTGCCGAAAAACCTGCGATCGCGGAACCGGCCGCCACAGCTGCACAGATCAGGATAATCTGACGTCGACGCGGCTTCCTCCCTGCTGCGGCAGAAAGCACCGATGAAACTCTATCGGTAAAAGCAAAAGGCCTGATGAGCCGCATTTTTATCTCCTCCTCGAGACATGCTGGTAATGCCGCCGCCGGCCTTATTATGACGGGCTGCCTGGGGAATGAAATTCAACTTCCGTGGCAGTTTTGGACCAGCGTCAGGGGCAAGGATGCGAGCGTGGAAACTGGGGCCGCCTACAGTCAAAACTCGCGTGCTGAAACGTCCGCAGCGTCCTCGCCGGATTCACTGGCGGACATCGATCCTGGGCCCCAATGTCTGGGTCATGACCCGCCGCACGACCTTGCCATCCGCGACATCGAGGCAGACGGTATCGACCAGGTATCGATACGCGACGATGTCGCGAGGCTCCAGCGCCTCAAAAGCGCGGTGCAGGAACGGCATGGAATAATGATGGTGTGGATAGAAGTTATAACCGACCGCAACAGCCGAGCTCGCCAGGTTCACGGCGCGATTGTGCTGGCCAAGAATAAACGGCGCCGGGCGGGCCGCATCGTAGTCAGGCGGCGTGATCGGCTGTTCGACTGGATAGGCGCACTCGTTCGTAACCTTCATGATCTCGTAGTTGGACGAGGCAATTTCCGACGACTTTGGCTGCACCTTCCTGATCCCGATCTGGCCCCAAGCTGAGGTCGGAACGTGGCCGGATTCACGGCGATATTCCTGATAGCCGAAGTGACGGGCATAGAGCAGATAGGAAGCGTCGCGGAAAAAGCTCGGTGCGACCCGCACCCAGTCACCTTCTTTCGTCAGCGCCTCGAAATGTGCTTGCCGGATTTGCCTTGAATCGTACCAGCCGAGCCGCGCGTTATAAAAGACCGCGTCGCCGAATATGGTGACAACAATCCCGGTTACGATGGCAGTCGTGGAAAACGAACTTTCCTTCATTCTCGTCAGAACTGCGACGATCAGACTGTTCAAGATGATCCAGTGCAGAAAAAGGGCGCCGCTCAGAAGGAATATCCCGATATGCATGATATCGAAGAACGCGGTCAGCCCGATGAGCCACCGCCTGCGCAAAAAAGCGAGAAAGCATAGAAGCTGCGCAGCAAGGATAACGACATTCATCGGAATCTGGACCGCCCTGACCGCTTCATAAGCATGAGCGAGCAGCGATTCGGAAAAGCCCAGCGGGGCCGCGCCCAACCCGTACCCGGCCAGCATAATGGAACTGGTCGGGTTCTCCAGGATCCAGCTCAACGGCCCTCCGTCAAGCGTGACCTTGGCCATCCCGGACATGAAGTAGTTGCCAAAATGGGCGCCGATTCCGGCAAGCAGCAATATGCCGGCAGCCTGGGCCGCGAACTCCCTGGTTCCGAGTTCGTCAGGGTTGGGCAGGTACCTGGTGAAGGGCTTCAGCCGGCTCAAGCTCTGCAGCAGGCCAAGGCCCAACAGGCCACAGGCCAGGAAGAGACCGACCTCAATCAACGGCGCATAGTCGTTGCGGCCCAGTTCCACAGCATCGGAAACTGCCCGCGTGACGTTCTTGTGGAAGGCGAAATAGACCATCGGAAAAATGGCGAAGGATGGCCGCAGGATCGAAAAAAGCGCCGCCACAAGCGCGATCAGGCGAGAATAGA
The DNA here is from genome assembly GCF_055811635.1 of Mesorhizobium sp. WSM4806. Classification (NCBI taxonomy): domain Bacteria; kingdom Pseudomonadati; phylum Pseudomonadota; class Alphaproteobacteria; order Hyphomicrobiales; family Phyllobacteriaceae; genus Mesorhizobium; species Mesorhizobium sp. WSM4806. The sequence goes on from NZ_JBVVQZ010000001.1 coordinate 77,968, forward strand.
CGAGTACATTGCCCAACGCGTCGGCGCGAGCTGCGTCGGCAATGCCGAGTTCGTCTCCAAGCCCGAAGCTGAAGAGGCCCAGCGTTATCGCCAGTCCGACGACGATAATTCGCGCAGCCCGCGCCTCGGCGGGATAGCGCACGAATGCAAAAAGGCAGCAAAGCAGAGCCAACCCGATGGCGCTGACCGTGGCGAGGGCAGGATCGTGCCACGCCACGCGGGAGGCCGCCTTCTCATACAACAGGATCGGAACGACCCCGCACAGGACCGGGAAAAAAAGAAGAGCTGCAAGGACATAACGCTCAACGGGTGAACGCTCGATGCCGACTGACGGCCAACGCCGGGCGCTGCCCGCTCCGATGCTCATCCCATGCTTCTCCCGTCTTCCGGAATTTTCGCCTCACCTCTTCGGTGCTCGGTGCTCACCTTCCCGGGGGACGGGATGAGCCCTCACGCAGCCACACGTTGCCGCCGGATATTGCTGCACTGCAACAGGATGCGTACTACAACCTAAACGCACAGGCAACGACGAAAGTTCAAGCCGCCCCTGGCTCAATGCGCGCGCGCAATTTGTGCCAATTACCGATAAATGCCCGCGTTAAATTGCCGACCTGTCGCAATTTGGTACAACAACAGCAACAGCGGTCGCCGCCCGCGTCACCGTGCCCGGTGTCGAGCCAGGGTATTGCAGGCTCAAAAAAATGTTGCCAATCTACCCAAAGTAGTGGCAAATATTATGTTGCAGTGCCTAAGAGTGCGATGCAACATTGAATTTGTCTCGCTGACCTGCAGAAAACCGATCGCATCGGCGTCAGGTGCAGGTCAGTGGCTGAGAGGCCATGGACAATGGTACTCGACACCCGGGTCAAACAGGTCGCCGACGAGCACCACGGTATCGTCGTGATCGGCGTTGGCTTCGATTCAGGCTTTTTCCTGCACCAGTTCGTCGGACGGAGGAAAGCTCGTGTTCTCGTCCCCGAATGGGGACGCCACAATACGGATGATCGGCAGCTCGAACGCCGCGCAAACAGCAATATCCGGGACGAGGACGCCGGCAGATCGTGGACTCACACGATCGGCCTGGTCGGTCATGCCCGTGAGCAGCTTTGCCAGGGGGAGAAAATGCTATGACGGTGTTCCATGATAGCAGCCGTCCGGACGCTTTCATCGGCGGTGCCGGTTCGGACGCAGTCACTTACGGCGCTTCGTCCCGTGGAGTCATCGCCGATTTGGCTTCCGGCCATGCCTACAAGTTGCTGTCGATACTGCCGCTGGGCGATTCCATTACCTATGGCGTGATCGCGAGTTCTTCCGATACCGAAAGCGGCGGATATCGGAAGTTCATGCTGGAACAGTTGGCGGCACTCAATGTGAAGATCGACTTCGTCGGTTCCTCGTCCAACGGACCCGCCAGCATGGGCGATCGGGATCACGAGGGTCACCGCAACTGGACGCTCAATCAACTGAACGGCATCGACAACGATGTTGTGGCAGCTACGAAACCCGACGCCGTGCTGCTGATCGCCGGAACAAATGACAGCTCGACCGATAGCGTGCCAACGATGCTGCAGGATCTGCGCAGCCTTTTGCTCAGCCTGACCTCCAGCGATCCCTCCTTGACCGTCTTCGTCGGATCCTTGCCTCCCGTTCGCGTTGGCCAACAGTCGCAAGCGCGTGCAGACCGTGTCGATGCGTATAATGATGCAATGCCCGGTCTGATCTCTGAACTGGCCGCCCAGGGGCACAAGATCGCCTTTATCGACATGCGTGATCTGACTCCAGGTGACATCACCGCGCCGCCGCTTGACAGCGGGCTGCATCCGACTGCCGGGGGCTATGCAAAAATCGCCTCACATTGGATGGCCGCCCTGGAACAACATCTCGGCCTGGACGGGACCGGTATCGGAAGCGACCGCGACACCTTCACCAGCATCGAAAATCTTACAGGCTCTTCCTTTGCCGACCAACTCGGCGGAAACGAGGGAGCCAATGTGCTGGATGGGCTGGCTGGCGATGATTTGCTGGAGGGCCGCGGCGGCTCCGACCAACTCATCGGCGGGGTCGGCGCCGACACGCTTGTCGGCGGCACGGGTAATGACGTCTACTATGTCGACAATGCCGGCGACAAAACCATCGAGGCGACCAATGGCGGCGTCGACGAGACGCATGCTTATACAAACTGGACCCTGGCCGACAACGTCGAAAACCTCTTCCTGAGGTCGGCTGCCAATCTGGCGGCAAAAGGCAACGGGCTCGCCAACACCATGGTCGGCAATGGCGCAGCGAACACGCTCGAAGGCCTCGGCGGCGACGATCGGCTGGAGGGCCGCGGCGGGTCGGACCGGCTCGTCGGTGGTCTTGGCGCCGATATCCTCATCGGTGGAACGGGAAACGACAGCTTCGTCTTCGCCGCCGGCCATGGCCACGACACCGTCACCGACTTCGACCTTTCCGGCGAAGATCTCCTGGAGATTTCAGGCTACCAAAGATATAGCGAACTCCGGCAGGTCGGGAGCGACACGCTGGTCGTCTTCTCCGACAGCGACACTGTTCTCCTCAAAGGCGTGACCAGCGCCTCCTTGAGCAGTTCGGATTTCGTCTGGATCGATCCACTCGACGAGCCGCCGCCGGGGTCAATCGTAGGCAATGACGGCAACAATACGCTTGCCGGCGGTCCCGGTGCGGACGTCATTTATGGAATGGGCGGCAGCGATATCTTGAACGGAAAAGCGGGCGCCGACACGCTTGTCGGCGGCGCGGGTGATGACGTCTTCCATGTCGACAATGCCGGTGACAAAACCATCGAAGAGAACAATGGCGGCTTCGACGAGACGCATGCTTATATAAACTGGACCCTGGCCGACAACGTCGAAAACCTCTTCCTGAGGTCGGCTGCCAATCTGGCGGGAAAAGGCAACGAACTCGCCAACACCATGGTCGGCAACGGCGTAGCGAACACGCTCGAAGGCCTTGGCGGCGCAGATCGGCTGGAGGGCCGAGGCGGGTCGGACCGGCTCGTCGGTGGTCTTGGCACCGATATCCTCACCGGCGGAACGGGAAACGACAGCTTCGTCTTCGCCGCCGGCCATGGCCACGACACCATCACCGACTTCGACCTTTCCGGCGATGATCTCCTGGAGATTTCAGGCTACCAAAGATATAGCGAACTCCGGCAGGTCGGGAGCGACACGCTGGTCGTCTTCTCCGACAGTGACACGCTTTCACTAAACGGTGTCCTCGTCGCAAGCGTCTCGAACAGCGATTTTCTCTTCGTGTAGAGCGGCATCTCGCTGACATGCGGTCTCTTCGCGCAAATTGCCCTTCGTCGTTGGCTAAAGCGCGTCGCGTTTGGCCGGGCCTCATGCGACGCGCTATAGGTTGTTGTTTTTATGCATGTCGTTATCGCAAAACCGCTGCACACTTTTACGCGACATGCATTAGACCTCTTTTGCTTTATTCGCCCGTTTCGGTCTCGATCAAGACAAGGCGGTCGGTACCGGACTCCGCACCCCATACCTCGCCGGAGCGCCCGTTGAGCTGGCGCACGTTGGCGTTGTCGCGGTCGGACGGGAAGCTCGCGAAGGTCTGCGTTTCCGGGTCGAAGCGGACGATGGCGTTCGCGCTGAAATCGGTGAGCCAGACCTTGTCGCGTTCATCGACATAGACGGCATAGGCCTGGGGCTCGTCTCCGGGCAGCTTCCAGCTGCGCCAGTCATTTGCGGCCGGATCGAAGACGCTAACCTGGCCGGCGTTCCATTCGCTGACCCAGATGCGGCCTTTGGAATCCGACCAGACGCGGCGGGCGCCCTGATCCGCGGTCGGCGGGTCGATCGGGGAAGCCTCGCCGGTCGAAACATCGATCCTGGCGATATGGTTGCCGGCGAGCGAGGCGTAGTAGACCTCACCGGACGGCGTGGTTGTGATCCCGTAGGGGCCGCGACCGCGCGGAGCGTTCCAGACCTCGACCTTGCCGCTCGCCGGATCGAGCCTGCCGTAGATGCCCTCCTGCCCGGTGAACCAGAGCCTCCCGTGTTTGTCGAAGGAACCGGTGTTGAGGTTCGCGTAGCCGTGCCCCTCGGGGAGTGGAAAGGCCTTCACCGCTTCTGTTTCGGCATCAACGCGCACGATGGCGTTGAGGCCGCCGTCGGTCACCCAGGCGGCGCCGTCGGGACCGACGATCACGCCGTGCGGCGCCGAGCCGTCGCCAAGGGTGATGTGCCTGACGGCGCCTGTATCAGGATCGAGCCGCCCAAGCGCGCCCTGTCCCTGGGCGGTGTACCATACGGAGCCATCCGGCGCCGGAGCGACATCGTGCGGGCCGGCGCCCTCCGGAACGGGATAGTAGCGGACCTCCTCCGAGGCGGCACGCGCGGCCACCGAGCAGAGCAGCGCGGCGAACAGCGCCGACGCAATCGTACGAAACATGGCGAACTTCTCACATCGCGCGTTTCAATTTGCACAGCGAGCGATCCACGTATCCTTTTCGCGCCACTGCGGCGGCCGAGCCGCAGATGGCGAGCTCGCCGTGTCGCTTGCCGATAAAGTCAGGAGCTAGTGCAGCCCCTGCCCTCGCCCAGGCCTGCAAGCCAGAATCGTCGATAGGCAGTAGCATCGTGGGAAAACCTGCGTTACGACGACGCAACCGCGGCTCGCAATTGGACTTGGCGTGCGGAAGGCGTCAGCTTTGCCGCAAAAGTTCCCGCGCCAACTCTTGCCATTCCTCATCAAGCGTCAACGTCGACGGCACGGCGTCGCAGCGACGATACCAATATTCCGCGTTCGATTGATCGCCTTCCTTGCGATGCAGGTAGGCATGCACGCGCATACCGGCCATATCGTCGCGCAGTTGCGCACGCTCGTGCGCCTTTTCCCAATCGCCCTTTGCATCCCACCACAGCGCCTGCAGGGCAGGACTCAAGCCGGCGGGCGGCTGTGATTTCGCAATCGAATCTCTGAAGGCTTGCGTATCCATTTTTCCACCGACGTGATGTACATGGGCGGAGCCGATGATAGTGTAGTCCCGGATTCTCCAACAGCAAAGTCGTGCCGAGCACAGCAAAGAGGCGGTGCCCTGGTGCCATCGTCCAATCTCGGGCGCAGTCGACGCAGTCTGCACGGCAGTGAGCGGTGTCTCGTTACCTACGAAGGCGCTCATGTCCGGTGCGGCGACCTACGACGCCGACGTAAAGGACTTTACCGTGAGATCCGAGCACGACCGGCACCACTTCCGGTTCATTATCTTCCCGGAGGATGGCGTGGAGATGCCCGAGCACACGGGAAAGGCATCATTGAACGATCAAACGCGAGTAGCCAAGAGCAACAGACTCTAATGCGGTGCGATTGAGAATCGTCAGCGAGCCGTGGTCGTATTGGGTCAGATACCGCCGTTCCCATTCTCTCAGGCAACGATTCACTTTCGCTCGAGACGCCGGGATCATTGCCGCGAGGTCGGTCTGCGAAATGTGGATGCTCAGAGCTCCATTCACGGTAGCCGTGCTGTGCGGGGTCTCAGTCAATCGCAGGAGCGTGCTCGCCAATCGAGTGGACAGGGCATTCGACGCACTGTGGATCACTCGCTCTTGCGCGTCGTGCGTTGCTTGGCATAAGTGCGGGATCACCTTCAGTGCGAGATCTGGGTGCTTGTCGAAGACACTAGCCATGAAAGCTGCTTCGATTTGGAGCAAGTCGCTGTCCACAACTGATGCAGCGTTCATGTTACTGTGTCGCGCGATGAACAATCTAGTCAAGTCGAAAGTGTCACCCGGACCGAGATCGGAATAGATGAATTCTCGGCCATCTGAGAGGGGAACACTAAGACGAACTTTTCCATGGATTATGTAGTAAATATAACGCGGTATGTCCCCAAGGTGAGTTAAGACTTTATTCTTTGGAACCCTCCTTAGGATGGCTGCTTTCGCCATTTCACTAAGAGTATCTTGCCCAAATTGCCGAAATAAGCGTATTTTGTTCAGCTGTTTGACCCGAACCTCAGCGCCATTTTCTGCCATGGCTCCCTCTCCCTCCCTGATAGGGTAAGCGCCCCGGTCCCCTCAAGCATTGCCTTGACCACCTCTTTGAACGAGTCCGATTTCCGGTCCGTTCTCGCGCAGACGCGTTAAGGCAGAAAATATTAGCACATTAGGATACGATAAAATAGCGACTCGTCTGTGCCCGGGGTAACAGCGGCATGTCTCTGAGACATTTAAATCAAATCTAACCGACTGGAAGCCGTTGGGATAATCCCCTCCTTATGGGTTGGCGTGTGCCATGACCCAAAGAGGAGAAGGGATGCAACAGGATTCGGGGGGTCGTCTTATGCGGCATGCACCAACCGAGGCGTCGCGTGCGCTCTGGAAGCGGAGCGTAGAGCCGCTACGGCTCCCCGTGGGAGCAGTTTGCGTGTTTCTCGCAACTGCTGATTTCCTCCTTGGACAGACAATACTTCTTGCGTCAATTGAGCTCTATCATAGGGCCTTCGAGGTGAGGCCGCCGGATATCTGGGATTCGATCTGCCTAAGTGTTACCGCCGGCCTATTGTTGGTCGCATTCATGACCGCCAGGGGCGCCTACACGGTTAGTGGCATCCTGGACGATCACTGCAGGATCAAAACACTCTTTAGCGGCTGGCTGTTTGTTTTCTTTTCAATTCTCTGGCTCGCCTTTCTCACGAAGACGACGTCGACGTTCTCGCGCGGCTCCTTGACGCTGGCGTTTGCGGTCGGATTCCCAATCCTGCTGCCTGGCCACGCGGTTCTAGCGCGTGGGCTGAAACGGCTTCTGGCGGCTGAGAAACTCGTGTTGCGCACAGTTTATCTGTTTTACTCTGGCGTTCCTGGAAAGGAACAGGGGATAATCAACAAGCTTGGGCAACAGGGCATCGCGGTTTGTGGTGTTTCGAACATCGAGAACGATGATGGCACGATCGCAGCACGATCGGTGCATGCCGCCGCCGCAGCTGCACAGGCTGCGTTCCGTAATGGCTCGTATGGGGCAGTTTATCTCTTTTGCTCTTGGGACCAGCGGAAGTTGATCGAACGCATCCTGGAGGAAATGTCCCGCCTACCACTGCCGATCTATCTTTTCGCCGACGCCTACATAGATAGAATTCTGGCTGGATGCCCGCTGCACACCGGCTGGCAGCGAGCCTTCGAAGTCCAGCGTATGCCGTTGAGGCCTGCCGAACGCCTGCTCAAGCGGTTGTTCGACATTGCTGTTGCATCCCTGCTCCTGCTGTTCCTGTGTCCGTTGATGGCCTTGGTCGCATGTGCCATTGCGCTCGAGAACGGTCGCCCTGTGCTGTTCCGGCAGATGCGACGAGGTTTTGGTGGTAAGCCGTTCAATATTTACAAATTCCGATCGATGACGGTGCAGGAGAACGGTACACAAATTCGCCAGGCTCAGCGTAATGATGCGCGGGTTACCCGACTTGGCCGAATATTGCGCCGGTCAAACATCGACGAGCTGCCGCAATTATTCAACGTGCTTCGAGGGGAGATGTCTCTGGTTGGGCCCCGACCTCACGCCATCGCTCATGACGATACCTATAGTGTGATCATTGCGAGCTATGCTTATCGTCATCATGTAAAACCCGGTTTGACAGGCTGGGCTCAGATCAATGGCTTTCGAGGGGAAACGAAGGAACTCTGGAGGATGGAAAAACGCGTTGAGCACGACCTCTGGTATATAAAATCCTGGAGCATGCTTCTCGACGTTAAGATAATTTGGAAAACTGCTCTACTGATCTTTTCGGATCGTGATGTCTATTGATGTATAGCAGCTTCTCAGGAAGCTAAATGGATTTATGCAGTCCATCCTCCGACCGATTGAACGGACAATTTTGATTCTGATGCTTCGGGCGATCCGCCGCCAGCGAGTACATCGAGCCTCACAATCGGGTTCGCGCCCGTTCAGTCGCCGGACAGTGGCGCATCTCGCAGGCTAAATTTAGCTCAAATGCGAAAATCAACGCGACGCGGGGAGATGGTCGGAGCAACACATGACGGAACCTCAGCAAAAAGCCGGGGGCAGTCGGATCTTGCCACACAACGGTTCAGGACGGACCACGGGCTCATTGCGGCGAACGAAAGCAGGCTTGCTGGGCGGCGCAGCCGCCTTCAACACGAGAAATTGTGCAGTCCTATGAGCTTCCGCTCGACGGCATCCGGCTCTTGATTTCCTCTAGAATGTTGGTTGCGCGCGCGATGCGGCTGTTAGAAGGCATATCTGAAGCGGTCGATGTCTTCCTCGTATCGTTTCTCGACTATTGCCCGCGTGTAGCTATTGTACACGTCGTGACGAGCACGAGTGTTCCCGAATATGTTCGTTCGCGGCATCTGGAAATCTGGTTCACCGAGAACGTCACGCAGTCGATCGATCTCGTCCGCAATCTGCTCAAGTTTGAATACGTGATCGCATCTGTACTCGTTCTTTACGCGCAGGAAAGCGCTCTGAGATACCCAGTGGCGATCGGCAGATTCATCCGTCCCCTCATCGGAGCCGAGCCAGCTAACGAAGTCATCGAAGGGCATGAATGGGCGAAGGCCCCGGTAACGTGCGATTCGGTGCGCCCGGCGACGTCCCCGGTCCAGTCTTGCAATCTTATCCCTATAACAGCTGTAGACCCTGTCCCAGGGATTGCGAACGACTGCCATCACGCGAAATTTTCTTCTGATCGAGTCCTTGTGCAAGAGAGACTGGAGTGAAGTTGTCTCAGACCACACGCCTTCCTGCTCGGACCAACGGTCGAGAAACGCTGCCATAAGCGATCTGCTGCCGGATTTGGGGATTGTTACGACTATCGCCTCATGCCGGAGAGAAACGAGTACGTCAGTTTCGAGAGTGGGCACAGGTCGGTTCTGTAGTGAGAACAATATTCGTCTTGCTGCAATGTAAGCGAGTTGCGCTCTGGTTTGCCAGGGGTCTGAATCGCGCGTGAGATAAACGCTCTCCCGTAGGGGATTCTCGTGAGAGTACTTTGCGGATATAGTCATCCCAGGTTCAGCGCGTTGTTTATTGAACATGGACCTTCGTCCTCTAAATGTCCATCTGTTCCAAAAAGAATTGAGTGGATTTCAGCAGGTTGTGATTCCGTCGGATTTGCGAGATTCGATGGAGATCACGATGGCCTGGACTGAAATCACCCATGCGCATTATGAGCGGCGTTGTGCCCGCTACGCAAGCGACGCTCATCTGCCTTCGCTGCCTCGATCCGGAAAAACGCCCGAGCAACATGATCGGTGCGCTCGAGGCAAAGAGCCTTATTGCAGATGATGCACGGAACGGGAAGAAGCTCCGAGTACCCCCTCAAGCGACCGTGACAGTCGTGTGTAGTGTTGCATCGCATTTTCTACAATCACGGGGTTAATAGCCTCGCTACCGTCTCGTATGATCTTTTGTATGGCGCCTGGAAATAGAAACAGAAAAAGCAGCTTATGAATATCCCCGATCCCCCAGAAAAAAGAGGATCTGTTGATACGCTTGTACAAGAGTCTTGTTTTCTCCACTCCCGAATATGCAATACATGGCACGCCGTAGCTCACTGCAATTACGCCAAAGTGCAGTCGAGTAGTAATCAGCAGATCAAGCGAAGACGCCTCGCCACATGCATCTTCCACGTCAGTTAAAATTTTGCTGCTGCAATTATCTTGTGACAGGTTGGCGCAAAACGCTCCGAAATATCCATCTTTCTTTGGATTGATTTCATAGAAAATGAAATCTATATCTTTGCGAATTCGTGTTACAATCTGCGGTATGCGTTTTGCCAACCGAGACCGACGGGACGAACCAAGGTAGATGTTGAGCCCCACACGTAGACGCGAGCGCCCTTTGTCATATCTACTTCCAGAAATTCTGCGGGAGGTCGTCCATACGACATCGGGCCCAGCGACAGCACACGCCGCCCTTCACCGGACAGGTTCTGACCACAGCCGTCATCAAAGCCCCAGCCAGCCAGCAATAATGTTGCGCTGTATCTCAGAAGTTCCGGAATAGAGTTTGCTGCCGATGGCATCTCGCACGGCACGTTCGACGTCGAATTCGCTCAAGAAACCATAGCCGCCGAAGACCTGGACGACATCGAGCGTGGTGCGAACCAGCGATTCGCTCACAAAGAGCTTCGAAACGGCCGCGTCGAGGGATACGGACTGGGATCGCTCAAGGCCCCACGCCGCCTTGTAGGCGAGCAGTCGGGCCGCCTCCACCTGCATCTTCATGTCGGCAATCTTATGGGCGACCGCCTGGTGCTTGGAGATGGCCTGGCCGGACTGACGTCGGGTGCGCGTATAGTCCACTGCCTTTTCCAGAAGCCGCTCCATGGTGCCTACATGACTGGCGAACAGGCACGCCCGCTCCCAGTCCATGCTATGAGCGAACAGCCTGGAGCCGCCGCCCACTCCACCGAGAATAGCGTCCTTCGAAACAAATACGTTTTCGAAGACAAGCTCCCCGATCGGAGACGTCCGCAGTCCCATTTTTTCGAACTTTTGCGCGACTCGATAGCCGGGCAGCGCACGGTCCACGAGGAAGCTCGTGATGCCGCCGAAATACCCCTTGGCGCGGTCAGTGACAGCAAAGACGACGGCAACATCTGCCACCGGCCCGTTGCTCACGAAGGTCTTCGTGCCGTTGATTAGAAAGCCGTCGCCATGAGGCTCCGCCCGGGTTTGCATCGCAAATGCATCGGAACCCGACTCCGGTTCGCTCATCGCATTGGCTGCGATCAAGGTGCCATCACAGAGCCCCGGAAGATATCGATTCTTCTGCTCTTCAGTGCCGAACTTCCAAATCGGCACCACGCAGGCCAGAAGGTGGGCGCAGATCGAGAAGACCAAGCCGGAATCCTCGCAGCCGTAGCCAAGCGCATCGATTGCAATGGCCGTGGACAGGGAATCGAGACCGGGTCCCCCGTAGGCCTGGGGGACTGGCAGGCCGGTCAGGCCCATCTGAGCGCAAGCCCCCCACAACTCGCGCTGGAATACTTGGTCTCGGTCGCGCTGCCTGATATCTTTATTGAGCTTATCTTGCGCGAAGCGAAGGATCTGGCCACGCAGGATACGCTGCTCCTCGTTCAGCGCGAAATCCACTACTCCATCCTCATCAGATGCTGGTAGTCGATTTTATCTGTCGATGTCTTGGGAAGTAACTGCTGATGCGAGAACCAGTCCGGGGCCATGTAGGCCGGCAAGTTGTGGGCGCAGAACCGCTTCAGCTCGATGAGCGACAGCGCATGGCCGTCGCGCGAGGCATAGAACACCGTTATGGAGACGCCCGACTCCTCCGAGCGAGCGATCGCCGCTACCTCGGAGATCGCTGGATGGCGATAGAGCGCCGTCTCGATCTCACCGAGTTCGATCCGATATCCCCGTCTCTTCACCATCCGGTCGCGTCGACCGCGGAAGGTGTAGACTCCGCCATCGCCTTCGATCACTACATCGCCGGTGCGGTACCAGCGACCGCTTGAATCGACATGAAAAGCGGCGCTTGTTCGCTCAGGCATGTTCCAATAGCCCAGCATCACGGGCGCACCGCTGATTGCGAGCTCGCCTTCCTGGCCTCGCGGCACGTTGCGACCATTCGCATCGATCACGCGTGCCTTTACATGCGAGCAGGCGCGCCCGATCGGAAACGGCGCCGAGCGGTCTTCGGCGATCGTCTGCGGGATTTCGTAGTAGGTACAAACGTTGGTTTCGGTTGGGCCATAGAGATTCAGGTAGCGTGCACGTGGGACCACGGCCTTTAGCCTGCGCAGATGCTTGACCGGAAAAACCTCCCCGGCAAATAGAATGAACCGAAGAGCGTGGTCGTCACGAGCATCAAGGCTGCCGTGCTCGACCAGAAGCGTGAGTACGGAGGGCGTGGAATACCAGACGGTCAATCGCCGCTCGGCGATAACCGACGCCATGCGAAGCGGATTCTTGCCGAGCTCCTCACCGATCAGGAATACGGTCGCGCCGTGCTTCAGCGGTACGAAGACGTCGAGGATAGACAGGTCGAAGTGGAAGGGCGCATGGGAGGAAAAGCGGTCATTCTCGTCAGGGGCGAGGATCTCGGAGCACCAGTCCACGTAGCTCGAGCCATTGCGATGCGTCAGCATCACGCCCTTCGGCTGGCCGGTCGAACCCGAAGTGTAAAGCACGTAAGCGAGGTTGTCCGGGTCCGGCCGCGCCGATTCGTCCTCCACCGCCAAGTCGCCGGCCTCTACGCCAGCCTGGTACGCCGCGAGCGGCGAGGCACCGTCGGACCAGTCGAGCGGCAAGAGACAAGGTTCCGCAGCCAAGCGCGCCAACTCACAGCGCAAAGTTTCGGCTCGGGACGCCTCCACGAAAATCGCGCGCACGCCGCAGTCGTTAAATATGAACGCGTTACGCGCGGGCGGTGCCAGAGTGTCGACGGGCACATAGGCCGCGCCCACCTTTAAGATGCCGAACAGAACAGCGAGCGAGGCGATCGATTTTGGAAGGCAAATGCCGACGCGGTCCCCCAGCCGGACGCCGATCCGACGCAGATGGTCGCCGACTTGGTCCGACAGCGCGTCGAGCTCGCCGTAGGTGATCTGTCGTCCGGAGCTCGCCTCGACTGCGGCGCACGTCCCGGGATACCGCCTCGCGCTCTGTTCCAGGTACTCGTGCAAGATAGCGACCGGCATGACGGGCTCTACGTGCACGCCTGCTTCGATTGCACGAAATTGGCAATATGGGCGATGGAGTTCAGGTTCTCCGGCACGAGTTCGTCGGGGGCGATTTCGATGCCGCAGGACTTTTCCAGGTACGTAACGAGCTTAAGCGTCGCAAGCGAGTCGAGAATGCCGCCAGTTATAAGCTCCGTTGAATCCGTCAGATTCTCCGGCCTTTCACCGGGCAGGAACTCCTTCAATATGAAATCCCTGGTCATCGTCCTGATCTGGATCGTGTTCATTGTCCCTCCTTTCGTGGAGCAGCCGCAAGGTTCAGGGGAATTAGATCCCGGTGTTGCCGCAGCACCTCGTAAAGCTTGTCGGCGATAAGCCGATGGCCGGCGGCGTTTGGGTGATCATCCCAAGGTGCTACAAGAAGGGTCCGCCAGTCGTACCCGTCATACACATCGGAAAGATCGAGAACGTCGAATCCAGCCTCGGCAGCGAGGCGCCTCTCCACCTCGGGACTGGTCCTCTCGTCTACCCTGGGCAGATATATCCAAAAGGCCCCGACACCTTCTCGCTTCGCAGTTTCCACGATTCGAGAATAGATCGCACGCAGAAGTCTCTCTCCGTAGGGCGTGAGCTTTCTTTTGAGCACCTCGGGGTCGGCCCTGTGATCTATCCCGCTCTCGCGTACAATGTCGCGCACGAAGTCGTAGCGATATGCGGAGCCATTCTGCATTGCTATGATGAGGTGGTCTAGCATTCGCGTAATAAGCGCGCTGTGCTCGAAGTAAAAGATGTAGTTTGGTTTGAATGCAATCACCCGGTCCTCGATGATGGCTAGCATGTCCACAGAAGTATAAGCCCCAACGCCAAAGTTCAGCACGTCGTAGTGTGGATACCCGCTGTCGGCCGCCTGCTCATTCATCCGCTGCTCCAACAAGCCTTCGAAGGTCTCGTCATCTGCGACGCCCGCGCCGAAGATGATCGAAGCGCCGACGACTGCAATTCGCAGGGTGCCGGGAGAAGGAAGCTTTTCGTAGTCCTGGTCTCGCATGCCCCAGCGGTTGATGTGGACCCGGTGTCCCCTATATTCTGCTTGGGAGAGTGGACGCAGATAGATCGAAGGAAGCGCACCCGTAAACTCAATCAGCGGCGTCTTGTGTAAATTGACCCATCGCTCGTCTCGTCGTTGGCCGTAGACAATCCACAGTTCTGGGTTAAAAGCGCTGACATTGACGAGATTCTCGTAGTAGCCGCGCTCCAGGTTCTCGTTGTCGCGGCTATTGAGGTTCGGCGCTCTAATGTCGGCCATTGCGGTACTCACAGTCTCGCCGAGGCGATCGCGAAACCCGGGGAGCGAGATGCAAACCGCGATCAACCCGCAGACACCGACCGACGCAACCGACCGCCGAAAACTGTATTGGCGGTCGGCGGCGCCCCGCGCGAGCGCAAGGGCAGGAATGCCAATGATAGCTGCTATCGTGAGCAGCACGATGGCGGGCGTTGTTTTGCCAGGGCCTTCCACACCCACGGTTTCGAAGACCGAGAACCATTGCGGGACCGAGCTCGCGCTCCAAAACGACCAAAGGAGCGAGATGACGACGAACACGCCGATCGTCCGGCCAGCAGTTTGCAGCGCACCGTTCCAGCTTAATGCCCCGCCACGCAGGCGCCGCGTGCGACCGTGCCGCATTTCATAGTGGGCGTTGATCGTCACAAGCACGGCCAGGATCATCCAGAAGAGGAAGTCGTTCCAGGTGAATACCCAGGTGCCACGTAACCAGAACCACTGATAGTTGTGCAGCAGCCAAGTCGCGAGGAACGCGAGGAGGGTCGCGCTGACCAGCGCTACGCTCTCTCCCCAGCGTCGAAAACGAAAATACAATGGATAGTACACAATTTTCATTATGAAATCCTTCCAGTATATATTTATTCTACGCCAGAAATCTGTGAAACTTGAGGAAAGAAAGTACAAATTGTGGGTTTCTGGAAGGTTGAATCCAAATAAATGCAAAATCCCGGTGATTATGTGAAAAGTTCCTGAAACCTTCAGATAAAGTAAAAATGGCCATATGATAAATTGCAAAAGCTCAATCTGATTGTGTACATCCGCAGCATCGATCACAAACCGCTGGTACACGATACGGTAGCATATTAAATGGATAGCGCCGCGAAACATCCACTCAACACCTGTTTGATAGATATAATGCCGGTCAGCATTGTAGTAGCTGCTACGGAAAGTTCTAAAATCTACGACCGGAAAGAGCGGGAAGCACACGTTCGGCAACATGAAAAAATAGGCGAGACGTTCCGAAACCGTCGCCATCCTCTGGTCACGCCGCATTTCATACGCATAGACAATGAGACGGAACATGAACATTGAAGCGAGCACGGGCCAGACGGCGCGCGTCCACGGGATCGCAATCCAGTCCATTCGTGCGGCGGCGAGCCCGCAGCCGGCGCCAACCAGCGCCAGCACTCTCCATCCAAAAGTGATCGGTAGGTGGACAATTCCGATCAGTACGAGCCCAATGGCGGCGATCCAGGCGGCATCGATGAGGCCCTCAAATCTCCAGTGGTGCCAGTTGGGCCCAAGGTTCGCGAAAACTGCGGCGATAGCCGCGAACGAGAGCAGCACGAAAAACGGCAGCCGGTAACGCTGTGGCAGGAAGTAGTGCACGCACCAGCCGGCGAGGGCAACGAGCAGGACGCGGACAAGCGCAGTAGTCTCGAGCCTGAGGAGATAGACCAGCGCGATGAAGAGGGCCATCTCGCCGGCTATGGCGAACCAAGCCAGGATGCTTCTCGACTCAGTCCCCGTAGGATCCGCCGACCAGGGAAGAGACAATGTCTTGATCGAATGCACGCTCGCGCGCCGCAACCAGCTGCCAGCGGACATCGACAAGAAGTAGCTTCTGGGCACGCGAAAGATCCGCAAGCTGCTGGTCCCCTCCCATGGCTCCCATCCCTGACGGGTAAAGCGCCCGGTCCTTAGAGCGTTGCCTTGACTTCTTTGAACGAGTCCGGTTCCGCGCAAACGCAGAAGTACGTAAGTATATCAGAGAAAAATCGCTCCGCTGTGCCCGGGGTAACAGCGACCCGTCTCTAAGACGCTTAAATCCAACAAGCTAAATCTGACCGATTGGAAGCCGATTCCGAATGGGATCGATCCGCGCCGCGAGCCGAACGCCGATGGCAGCCGACGCTCTATTTGCGTTGGCCATCTTAATCCGGAACGCTCGAGCACATGGTCGACGAGTTCGCGGCACTTCCCGCCGAGGCAGAGGCGCAACTCACCATCCTGGGCGATGGCCAATGCCGCGCCACTCTCGCCCGGTCGGGCCTTTCCAGCAGGGTCACTTTCGCTGGCGCGGTCGAAAATGTCTTTCCATTCCTGTGGGAGGCTGAATTCTATCGTTCGACCTCGGTGTCGGAAGGTCGTTAAATACATGTCGCCCTGCAGGGCGGGGCGCGAGGCTTTTCACAGTCCATATCAAACCTGGCCATTGTCACGTCAGACACAAGGGCCTGGCGAGGAAGCAATCAACGAAACCAGATTTATGTCGATGGTGCGCTGTTCCTAATGCATTCCTGTTGGCCGCGGAGGCACTTCGGCTCGTGGCTTGCCCACTCAATCTTGCGGTCGATGGTCGAGTTGAACGGGAAATTCGTGACGTAGGTCGAATTCGAGCAGGCGAGAGATTGATTGCATGCGTCGCCCTCGGCCCTATGGCAGGTACTGCCATCAGATTTGCCAGGTCGCCGCGCAGGCCGATTGATGAGTGGTCTCGTTTGTAACCGAGGAGTAAGTCTCCGCTGGCGCTTGCAGAGCGATCGAACCAAGTTAGCCTCTCGGGGAAGGGACAATGTCTTGATCGACTGCCCGCTCGCGCGTCTCAACCAGCTGCCGCCGCACATCGATAATAAATAACGTGGAGCACGCGAAAATCCGCAAGCTGCGGATCCGGCCCCTCCCATAGCTCCTGTCCCCTGACGGGTAAAGCGCCTGGTCCCTTAAAGCGTTGCCTCCACTACTTTTTAACGAGTCCGGTTCCGATCCGATTTCGTAAAAAAACGCGATAAGGCAGAAGTATTGGTACAAGGTATACCACAAAATAATCACTCCGCTGTGCCCGGGGTAACAGCGGCAGTTCTCTGAGACGTTTACATCCAACAAGTTAGATCTGATCGACTGGAAGCCGTTGGAATAACCCTCCTTACGGACTGCATGTGTCATGGCCCAAGAAGGACACTTAGGATTCGGGGTTCATCTCACGGCATGCACCCACCGAGGCGTGGCATGTTACTCCAATGCAGTAGCACCGATATCGGGGAGCATGGACCAAAAGCGCGGCTGGGCATGGGAACGCACCCAACGGATAAATTCAGCGCGATCGGTGCAGCGATATGAAAGTACAGGACGCGGAAGGCAAGATTGACTTGGGGCGTCGACTGCGTATCGCTCATGTCATCACCCGTCTCATCAATGGCGGTGCTGATGAGAATACTGTCCATTCCTGCAATTGGGCCGCGCAAGGGGGGCATGATGTTGCCCTGCTACATGGCGAGACGGTCCAGCCGGAAATCAGAGCTAAAGTGGACCCGCGGGTGGAACTCATTGGGGTCCCGGGCTTGACCCGATCCATTTCGCCTGTCTCCGACGTGAAGGCATTGTTGGCGCTTACGCGGACGTTCCGCGCCTTGCATGCCGACATCGTGCATACGCACACCAGCAAGGCAGGCATTCTCGGGCGGCTCGCCGCATGGGCGGCGGGAGTTCCAGCGATCGTTCATGGCGTGCATATCGTGCCTTTTGTCAATGTCGGCGTCGCCGAGCGGTTTGCTTATCTCGCCTTGGAAAAGCTGGCAGCGCCAGTCACCAGTGCGTTCATCAGTGTGAGCGAGGGCATCCGCGACTTATGCTTGAGCGCGGGAGTGGGACATCCAGACAAACATTATGTCGTCCATTCCGGATTCGATCTCGATCGTTTTCGCAACGCCGGTCCGCCCGACGGTTGGCGCGATTTGTTGCGCTTGACCCCGGACGCGCCGCGCCCGTCCGTGCTCTTGATGATCGCGGCTTTCGAGCCACGCAAGCGACACGCGGAATTTCTGGACGCTTTCAACAAAGTCGCCGTCCGGTTACCCGACGCGGTGCTTGTGCTCGCGGGCGACGGGCCGCTTCGCTCGACCGTGGAATCGCAGGCTAGGCGGCTTGGGCTCGAGCGACAAGTGGTCTTTACCGGTTATCGGGACGACCCCGAGCGGCTGATCGCGCTCGCGGATCTCTGCCTGCTCTGTTCCATGCGGGAGGGATTGCCCCGCGTGGTCATGCAATATCTCGCCGGTGGCAAGCCCTGCGTCGCTTGCGATCTGCCAGGTCTTCGCGAAGTGCTCCGCCCTGGTATCAACGGTGTGATTACACCCGCGGATGATTTGGCAGCGATGGCCGACGCCATTGCCGCCCTCCTGGAGGATCGTGCAAGACTGGCCTGCCTCGCCCAAAGTGCCGCGGCGACGGATCTTTCGAACTGGGACGTCAAGCTGATGGGCAAGCGGACCGATGCCATTTACCGCGCGGCTCTTAACCATCATCGGGCAAGCACGGGAGTATCAACAACACCTCCCGTCCGAAATGTGGCTCTTCCGCGATGAACGGGTGCAGCCTATGTGTTTGACGGTGATCGGGCAGCTTGCCGGATTGATTAGCGGTGCAAACTTTGCCGATTTCGGGGATGAGGTGGAGTGCGTCGATCTGGACGACAAGGGGATCGATGCGCTGAAAGGCAGTGAGATGCCAAAGAGGCATCTTCTTTTTTGCGCATGGGACGGGGTTGTAATCTTGGTGGCCGCCTTGGCTCCAGGAACGCTATCCGGCGGACTGATATGATTGCAGCAAAAATCCCCTCCGCTTATCCGATGAAGACCCCGCGAGCCGAAGCTCTTCCCAGCATACGTGTTCTGCTCGTGCTTCCAACCTATTTTCCTGAGTCATATGGCGGCGGCGAACAACAGGCGCGGCGATTTGCTCGGGCGCTGGTTGAAAGCGGCGTTTCCGCAACCATTCTGGCACCCAGACTGTGGCACTCGACCCCGAAACGGTCCGCCATCGACGGGGTGCCTATCCATCGCCTTCGTTTGCGCGCGGCTCCGTATTTGGGCGGGCGGCATATGCTGTCGTTCCTGTCGTGGTGTGTCCAGGTTTTGATCTGGATGCTGCGCCGTCGCGACGAATTCGATGTCGTACATATCATCCATGCCCGACTTCACGCTGTTCCGGCGGCATTGGCAGGAGCCCTCCTGCGCAAACCGGTTCTCGCAAAATTGGCCCGGGGCGGACGGTGTTTCGATCTCGACGTTGTGCGTGAAAAGAAGATCATCGGTCGCTGGGCGTCCGCCTCGATTAAACGTCGCGTCACGGCCTTCATCGCCAATAGCCGCCAAATCGCTGGTGATCTGAAGAGACATGGCATCGGCGCGGATCGCATTCATATGATTCCGAATGGGATCGATCTGCCCCGCAAGCCGCGCCGCGAGCCGAGCGCCGATGGCAGCCAACGCTTTATCTGCCTTGGCCGTCTCGATCCGGAAAAATGCGTCGAGCACATGATCGATGCGTTCGCGGCACTTCCCGCCGACGCAAAGGCGCAACTCACCATCCTGGGCGATGGCCAGTGCCGCGCCGCGCTCGAGGAACAGGCGGCCCGGTTGGGCCTGTCCGGCAAGGTCACATTCGCCGGGGCGGTCGAAGATGTGTTTCCCTTTCTGTGGGAGGCTGATTTCTATCTTTCCACCTCGGCGTCGGAAGGCATGTCAAACGCCCTGCTCGAGGCCATGAGCTGCGGCGTGGTCCCAATCATCACCGATGTCAGCGGTGCGTCCGACATTGTGGAACATGAGCGCAGCGGCTTTCTGGCCCGCTCGCATGCCGAGTTTTCCGGGCTTCTTCGTCGCGCGCTCGGCCTATCGGAAGCCGAGCGCTATGAGATGGCGCAGCACGCAGTACAGACAATCGCCGCGCGGTTCAGCATGGAGAGCGTCGCCCTGCTCCAAATGGAGCTATACTCCACTCTCATGCGGCAGCATGTGACGTCTGAGAGTAACATGCTCGGTACAAAGAGGAGATTCGTCTGGTAGCTGCTTTTGCCAGGCGAGGATCTAATGCACAGACGCTCATATTTGGCCAGTGGACGGAAAGCAGAAAGGGCGGTTTACTCCGTCCTAGTGCGGCGTCGCTTGAATGTTGCCGGTGGCGAGCTGGTCGAGGCGGCTCCCGGCAGAAATGCAGTCAAGCAGAGGCTCTTCGTACGGAAGGGGGATGTATTGGCGACAACCTTCATCAAGCTGGAATGGCAGGGTCATCGATGGCGCCAACAGGATTATATTCATGGCTGAATCAGCAAACGACGGCGGAGACGCTACCGGTGACCCAAACGGCGTATCGTGCATGGCAAACACTGAGGACAGCAACTCGACAACTAAACCGCGCAAACTGACAGAGCGCATGCTGAAGGGCGCTGCTTGGTCCGGCGTAACCTCGATCGCGCGCCTGGGACTGAAATTCATTTCGGTTGCGATATTGGCGCGGCTGCTTTCGCCGCGGGATTACGGCGTCGTCGGCGGCGCACTCATCGCCGTGGAGCTTGCGGCGATGCTCTATGGTTTGGGCCTGGCCCAGGCGCTCATCCAGCGCAAGGTCGTCGAGCGAGATCACATAGCAACTGCGCTCGGTGTCTCTCTTACTCTATCTTGCGTGATCGGTGCCGCCTTGTGGCTCGCAGCGCCGTTTGTCGCAGCGTTGATGCGTATCGAAGCTCTAACCGATGTCGTGAAACTGCTCGCATTCACGACCCCGCTGGGTGCCTTCAACTTGATCTGCGAGGCGCTCCTTGTGCGCAACATGAGGATAAGGGCGGTTTCTCTCCGCCCGCTCTTCAGCTTCTCCGTAGCGGGCTTCGTCGTTGCTGTTCCCATGGCGTTCGCCGGATTCGGCTATTGGTCGCTCGTCGCCATGCAGATTGCAGAAGTGTCTGTTGGTGCGCTTGCCTTCGGAGTTGCTGCTCGCAAGCTTCTCGTGCTGCCCGGCTTTTCAGCTCGAGCGTTTCGCGAATTGTGGCCGATGAGCCTTGGGTTCTCGCTCACGCAGCCCTTCGGATACCTGGTGAACAATACCCCCAAGTTTCTTATCGCACGGCTCATGGGCGCCGAGGCGCTCGGTCTTTTCACGCGCGCGGCTTTCCTCAGCGAGAATGCAGGGCATCTCTTCAACGGCATCGTCCGAATTGTTGCATTTCCTGCCATGGCTCAGCTTCAGAATGACCGAGAACGCCTGCGCAGCGGATACTTGAAGGGCCTATCTTTAACGGCTCTGGCCACCATCCCGACCAGTGCATTTTCTATCGTTTTCGCGCAAGAGCTTGTCGACATTATGCTTGGTACACGATGGGACGAGGCCGTCTTGCCCTTTGCCCTTCTTGCGACCAGCCTATATTTTCGACTTGGTAACAGGGTTAGTTACGCAGTCCTTCAGGCGCTGGGGCAGCCCTATCTCATCATCAAGAATAACTGCGCTGTCGTTGCTATACTCGCACTCGGCATCCTGACGACTTCCGATCATGGCCTCGCCAGCATTTGCACGGTGGTGCTACTGGCTTTCGGCGCTGCTTTTGTGATCACCGTCCGACTCGTCTCCAGAGTTATGGAAATGAGTATCGGTGCTATTCTTAGGGCTCACGTTATGCCAATGTCTCTCGCCGTGGTGGTTGTTGCCATCGGCGTAGGTACAAAGGCTATGCTTGTTGGGCAGTCGAGCATTGTCATTGTCGCAATCAGCGCTCTTGCTGTTGTGAACTCAGTGCTCGCGCTACTCTACTTCTTGCCAGAGAAAACTTTGGTGTGGTTTGATGTAGAAGGAGTTCGAACGCTTCCGTCGCTAAGGTTTGCTTTTCGCCAGTTGGCTCGTTATTACATGTGATCGGGACTAATATGAGACCTCGTGTTTTTCTTATAACGCGTCTTCATACGCAAAATGCGGGCAATGAGGGAATCTCTACAGAGTTCATACGGTACGTAACATCCCGTTTTCCTGCTGCGGATGTTCGAGCTATTGATCGTTACCCACGCTTTTTCGAACAATTTGATCTGAGGGGCATCGGTGGAGGTTCGATCAAGGAGTTTGACGCACTAGCTCACGCGCTGACATTGCGATTTCGCAGGGAGGACGCGCCTTTGCCAGCGAAAGCTGAGTTAAATTTGGTCGAGCTTGACGAGACGGGAAAGGAGCTTCGTGGTCCCTTCCGAAGAGTAAAGCATAAGCTGGCATTGCGTAGGAAATTGGCCGGCATGGGACTAATCGAGAGATCAGTTCCTGTAACCGCTGTGACAGCTTGTTGTACTTCTGATTTAGTCGTTTGGAATCCCGCAGGGGAAATTTGTCCAACCGGCGATCCTCATCAAGTGATGCGGTTGCTTCTGTTGCTTCGAATCGCTCAGTTAAGCGGAAAGAAGACTGTCGCAATCAACCACAACCCCGAGATCGGGAACAATGCTCTCGGTGCCTTGATTGCTCACGTATACAAGAACCTGTGCTATTTGAGCGTGCGCGACGCAAAATCGGTTGAAGTTGCGATAGATCTTGGCGTGCGCAATTCGATTATTCATGAGGCACCGGATATGGTGTTTCTGGCCTCACAGATATCGGTGCCGGAGGCTGCAAGCGCCATACCCCGCGGGGCGATCGGGCTTGCAGTTAATGGCTTGGTGGCTATGCAGGGCGTGGATGAATGGGCGCGTCTGGCAGAAGGTCTGAATAAGGTCGGGCGTCCCATCGTTCTTGTGTCGAATGCAATCCATCGCGATTTGGCTTTCGCCAGACGCTTGAGTCGGATGATCGATAAATCCACGGTCATCAACTACCAGCCTCGATATCAGCAGCTTCGGTCCATATACCGAAAATGCGATGCCGTCATCAGCAGCCGCCTGCATGCTTCGATTTTGGCGCTTTGCGAGGGTGTCCCGGTCGTTAGCATCGAACCGTCGGTCTTCAAAGTATCAGCGATCTTTCGCCAATTTGATTATCCGCTCGAAACTGAAAGATTGCAGCAGGCTGGTTGGTCTGATCGGGTCCTTGCCAAGCTAGCACGGTGTCTATCGGAGGAGCGATCTTCGATTTCGTCGGCTGGTGCAAACGCAATTTCCCAACAGCTGAGAAGGATAGAAGTGGCGTACGCACCGTTCCTTGCGCTTGCATAGGTTGGGCGCGTGTCCACCTGTTGTCGGGCACCTATGCAGGTGATCGGCGAGAAGACCTGAGTAAGCGCTCTTTTGCCTCGGCGCCGGCGTCTTGTAGTTGGATCGGAGCTGGTGTCAGCCCGCGAGTTTATTGCTTGAGTTCTCGGGCGCCCCCAGGGCATTAGCTCGTCGAGACTCGAGGTGGCCAGAGGTTGACGAACTTGGTGAGTACGTCGGCGAGGTAGGCTCGTGGATCGCCGCCTTCCAATTTCCAGGTTTCGATCAGCGACGCGATGCGGGCTCTCCGATACAATCCGCAGCTTCGCTCCAATCGACCAACGGCGACGGCATCCAGTCTCGACCTCCAGCCGCCCAGCATGCTCACTTTGCGTTCTCTAAACTCAGCGCTCGGCGATGACAAGGCGCCCTCACCGTGCGAATACAAAGATCTTCCTCTCAGCTTCTCGATGTGACTCTGAGATGCGCGAATTTGCACCACCACCTGCTCGCAGGCTCGGCAGGCATATTTGGGACGGCGCGTCACCATCGCCCGGTACTGCGCCGGGATCACCTCGAGCCCCTGCAAGGTTTCCTCGCCGATCACATGCCTACTTAAGGCGTTGCGCACGGTCGTTTCCAATCCTGTGTGACAGGAAAAACCAAGTTAGAAAACACCTTTGAGGCGGTCACGCAGTGACTAGCAGAAGTCTTTCCGAATAGCTTCGTTCGCGGGATCGGGAGGCTTTTTACCGATGACATCGCGCAGTCGGGCGCAGGTCGGTTCTGTAATGAGAACAATATTCATCTTAATGCAATGTAGGCGAGTTGCAGCTCTGGTTTGTCACGGGTCTGAGTCGCGCTGGCGATATAAGCTTTTCCGTTGGCATTCTTCTTGTTATAGTACTTTGCCGATGTGGTCATCCCGAATTCAAGCGCGTTGTATATTCAACATCGATCTTCGTCCTCTAAGATTGAAGGAGTCTTCTACGTGGTGATAGCAATCATATACTAAATCAACCGTAAGCGGGGCGACGCAGTAAGACCACGGTCGACGAATAGGGTCGAAAGAGCCAGAAGTATCTATGATAGCGAGCCTTGAAACGCTCAAAGTCCGCAAGAAGGAGATACGGAAAACTTAGAACATGCCGGGTAAGCAGCCGGATCAGCTCCGGTAATGTATGCTGGCTCAGAAGATCGTCCAGATAGGTGCTGTCCGAAACGACGGCCTCTTGCAGGCAGGTGAAATCAGGAAAGAGGCGACGGATTTCGTCGGGGGCTGGCCGGTAGAGCGTATCGATGGGGTCGAGGTGATAGGGGTAGCTGTACGGGCCGGTGACCAGCAGGAGACCCTCAGGCTCCACGATACTGGCGCAGGCATCGGCAAATGCGCCCGGATCAACCAGATGCTCGAGTAGGTTGCAGCACATGACGAGCCTGGGATGGAGCGCCCTCAGTTGCTCCTGGAAGGCCAGATCCAGTACATCTCCAATCAAGTCCACTCCCTCCTCTTCCTTCATATCGATATTGAGGACACGTACCCCGCGCTCGCGAAGCGGCCGAAACACGAGTAGGTCGACGTGGGGCTGTTCCACCGTCCGGAAGTGGGCGGTCGAGGAGCCGATATTCAGGCAGGGATTTATTGCTTCGCTCGGAAGCGAAGCCAAGATCGTCTGAACGTGCTTGGCTTCATTCGGACGCATCGGCGAGCATTCCCCATCCGCTAGTTACAGTGTGCGAGGGCCTGTCGCCACAGGCCCGCATCGTTAGCACCGTTCGCCTCGTCGTTTGCTCCACCCTCTGCGAATTCAGGGGCCCGGGCTGCTCCACCGAACCTCGTACAAGGACTCCATGACGCCGGAGCCGTACCTGTTGAAGTCCTTCAGGTCGTCGCTCGTCAATCGCTCGATCGCAGCAGCATTAATGTTCTCAGCCAGGAGTGACGCCCAGTAGCTTTTGTCCACTATGCGCATGGTGCGACTTGCAGACGCGGCGGCCTCCTGACCGGGCCCATAGCTCTTTGGCTTGTGAATATAGGCGTCCTCACGGGGCCGCGGCAGCGCCAGGCGCCCGTACAGGCGATCCAGAAAGCGGAGAGGATGGGCAACCATATCCTCGAACCTGACAAGCAAGTAGTTGTCTCTGGCAGCCTGTTCCTCAAGCATCTTGCCGGCAATGTGGCTGTAGACTCGACCCGCCATCATGGCCGGCACCCCTCGGCGGTTCCATGAATCGCAAAGGCCGTAGCCGTTCCTCACCAGCCCGACGAAGATCGTCTCTTCGAACTGCTTCTCGATTTCAGAGTTCAGGAAGATGTCGTACTCAGTCACCTTGAAGAGGACGTGGCGCGCGAGCGCGAGATCGAGCCCCCTTTCCTTCCGCAGCTGGTAGTCAGCGGCGATCGACGCTTGGATGCTTCTTTCCAGACGCTTCTGAAATCGCTTCGCGTAGAACACTGATCTGGAGGCCAGCTTGCCCGCCCGGACTCCCAGACGCCGATAGACCTTTGGGGGAAGATTCCAGCCGCCGTTGTAGTAGAACTGCCAAAACTCATCGAAGGTCATGAGGACGCCGGGCGAAGAGCCGATCATATTCGCCAGAATGTTCGACCCGCCGCGGCCGAAGGAATTTATGACAATGGCTCGATCCATTCTGGGGTCCAGGGATTGCGGTTCGGTGCGCTATTGACCTGTCTGAGTGTACTGGGCGATAGTATTTCCTAACCCTCGCGTCGTAAAGGCTCGTGTCACTGTACCCGTAGCGCGCGTGTTTTTGGTTGTCGACCATCGTCAGGAGCGCGCCCGCTTCATCGCCGCGTGCCGGACAGCACTGCAAGCGCTACTCGTACCACACGAAAACGCATGGGAAATCCGATTTCTGAAAGGAGGTACTAGGACGGGCGAAGTTCATCACATTGAACTCGCGGGAGACAACCTGACCAAGTGGGTTCCGGCGCGCGGATAGACCTTCGGAACAAGCTAAGCTCCTTGTAGCAGAATTGCCAGAACTTGTCTGCGGCCATCTTACTTCGAGAGAGAGGCAGCGATCATGTTGACCCGTATGTTCGAGCCCCCTCGACCGAACGAATGACGATAACGGCTCGTTCCATAGTATCTCGATGCTCGCAGACCACTCCGTTTCGAAAGATTCTGTTGCCCTTCGGCGCGCCGCAGGGCGTCATTGAAAAGCCAGACTAAAGCGGCGAATTGTTTTTGCGAGGAGAAGCGCAATAATCGGTAACGGGCGCCGTGGTGCAGCCTTAGCTCGAAACCAGCGGATATTGGCGCGATGTGAGATAGGTAAGGCACACGATAATGACCAACCGCATTTCTCGCCGGGATCTGGCGCTGGCCGCATGCGCCGCCCTTGTGCTGACGGCATCCGGTCGCTCAGGACGGGATGCTCGCGCCGCCGGCCCGGCGCAAGGCTCGCAGCCGGAAGCTGACTCCTGGCGTCCTGGTCTGTTCCCGGAAATGATTGTGAAATCCTGGTATCAGGAGGATCTGGCCGAAGGCGAAATCTCCTCGTGGCAATCCGGCGGCGTGAAGCCGGTGGCTGCGGTGCAAGCCGAGCCCTCCCTGCGCCCAACAAAGCTTCCGAATGACGGCGGCGTCCTCTTCAAGAAGGGCACGAAACAGGCGTTGACCTGGCCAGTCGATAAGGATGCCCCCTATCTCCACCGGTGGTGGCTCGTGATCGCCCGGTGCCATTCGGTGAACAACACCGGTGCGGATAACGTTTCCGTTCTTTGCGTCAATGGCGCGGAGGGCGGCCCGGTGCATCGCCAGCCCCAGGTCTGTTTCAAGCCCCCGGCCGGCAGATTCGTTTCGCGGCTCCATGACGGCAAGCTCAAGAGCGAGGAAGGACAGTACTCGACCGACTTTAACGACTGGAATGTCATGGTCGGGTACCGCCGCGGATTCGTGATGCAGGCTGTGGTGAATGGGGTCAAGACGGCCGGCCAGGCGATCCATGCATTGAAACCCAACCTGATGAAATCGCAGAGCTTCATGGGCGATGTGAACAAGCCGATGAGGGCCGATGTCGCGATCGATTGCGTCATCATCGGGCAAAGCGAACTCAATGATGCGCAGATCGACAAGCTCGTGGGTTGGGCCATGTGGCGCGCCGGCAGGCAAGCCGACCTGCCAGACGATCATCCCTATAGAAAGAGACCGCCTTCGGCGGTGGATGCCAGCGACAATCCCGCGCGCTATGCCTTCGATCCGCAGGCTTGGGCAAGTTGGGCGGCGGTTGATACAAGGACGAACCAAGCCCATCGCGGTCAGGCGGCGCCCAATATCAGCGGCTATACGACGGTGTTCTTCGACGATTTCGAGACCAACACCATTGTCGACGATCTGACAGGCTCACAGAGCAGCGGCTGGTTCGCGCCGACGCATCTCACCAATATCGGCGGGGATGCGAAGGCACAGCGGATTTCCGGGACGCCGTCTTCATACATTCACGATGCCGAGAGCCACACGCTGTCGCTCCGTCTCGTCCACAACAAGGTTTGGAGGACCGGAGCGTTTTCTTCGGTCAACAACAACGGCCAAGGTCGGTGGTGGGGAAAAGGAATATTCGAGATCCGCGCCAAGTTCCCCAAGCTTTCCGCGCCGCGCCCGGACTTCTTTCCTGCCTTCTGGGCCTATGGCAAGGAGCACCTGTTTTGGCGGACGCGGAATCGTCTGGAAACTGACTTTTGGGAATATGGGGGGACGGACGGAACGTGGATCAATATCAGCCAGCATGTGCATAAGCCGGCGCTTGCCTATCTCGATCCCCAAATCGCCGCCGCTGACGTGCGCAGGAAGATCGCCGGCTACCCGATCGACCAGTCAAACGGCTTCCCCAACGCGATAGACATATATGACGGCGAGTTTCATACGTGGTACGCCCAGATCGAAGATAATTACACATACTTCGTGATTGATGGCTATGAAGTGGCACGTTGCCCGACGACGCCGGAGCTTGCCGCGCAAAAATACATCATGGTCGATTTGGGCATTCGATCCGGCAGGGGCGGAGTCTTGCCGGATCCATCCGAAACTTACGACATGGCCATAGACTATATTCGGGTCCGCCAGAAGGAGTCGGACCTTGCGGAGGTGCCTGCAGGCTTCGCGCGATTGCCAGAGCTTTCCAGTTCTGCCTCAATCGGAAGCACGCTGAGCGTACAGCCGAATGTGCCAGCGTCGCATCTGGAGTACCTTTGGTATCGTGACGGAGTTCCCATCATCGGCGAAACTGCTGCAACATACAAGCTCAATGCAAGGGATGCTGGGCACAGGATCCGATGCCAAGTGCGTGCGCTCTCTTTGCTTGATCAGCCGGAAGCCTGGACAGCCGAAGCGGACGTCGTAGAGAGGTAATCGTGCAATGAGCTTTCGCGGCTTGAATATGGCATTATCTGCCCGTGCAAAAAGGACAGGCGGCAGGGTCTCCTCTTAGTTCCTTTTCGCCCCGGGAGAAACATATGAGTCCGTCCGCCTATGACCGCTTGACGGTGAATAGCCCCAACCCGGCTGCACGGTTTGCGCAGAGAAGCCGGCATGAAGGGGGTATCCGACTTGTGAATCAACATCTCTCTCCAAGCAGCGCTATCCTCGACTACGGATCCAACAATGGCGACTTTCTTAACACGCTGGCCGGCGGGGGCTGGACAGGACCGCTTTACGGCTATGATCCCTATGTGACGCCAAAAGCCCCATTGTTCACGCCGGTAGGGAGCCTGGGAGAGATACCTGATGAGGTACTAGACGCGGTGCTGGCCTTTGAAACCCTCGAGCATGTCGACGACCACGTATTAGAGGAGTTCATCTCGTTCTGTGAGCGCTCTCTGCGGGTTGGTGGCGTTCTGATCATCTCCGTGCCCATCATGGTGGGGCCTATTCTCTTGCTCAAGTACCCCAACGCAGTTTTTATAAACAAATCGCGATGGCGATACAGCGCCTGGGAGCTATTCCGTGCGGCAATTCTCTGGCAACAGGTCCCACGGAGCAAGTCCGGCGCCTATCTCGATCACAAGGGGTTTGACTACAGGGTGCTTCGACAGAGACTCGCCTGCCGCTTCGCCCCGATCTCGATCGGATATTCTCCATTTCCGGTCTTGGGCCCGGCCCTAAACTCTCAGGCTTTTATGTGCTTCCGGGCGATGAGCACGAGCGATCGTATCTGAGGTGAGATTGGAACCACAGCCACGGATATGTCCCTTGCTTTTCTCCAATGGTTTGTGCGGACTGAATGGAGTCCACTGAGTCCTGCGCGGACCCATCCCTCGATGTCCCGCCAAAATTCAGCGCATTGCCGGTCTTCTCGGGCGAGGCTTCACCAATCCAAGAGCTGACTGTCGTATCGAACGTGATTGCGTCGCAAATAGAGTGTCTATGGTATCGTGACGGCGTTCCGATCGTGGACGAAACCGGCACAAGCTATGAGCTCAGTTCGCGGGATACCGGGCATAAGATTCGCTGCCATGTTCGCGCGGTCTCTGTGCTCAACCAGCCAGAAGCCTGGACACCGGAGAGCGAGACCGTCGGCTAGGCCGCATCGACCGCACGCCGTCGGGATGCGGCACCACTCTCGTCGGACTGCTGATGAGTTCTGCCACCAGTAAGCCTCCCCGCAGCCGAGGAGGGTGAGCTTTCCCAACAGGCGGAAACCTCTTCGATATGCGATTGCCACAGCGGGCGGAACGATGGGGTCGTCGGCTGGAGCAGGGTGAAGTGTTTCTCCGCGGCTGGCATTGATACATCCAACAAGTTCTGTATCCGGGAAAGAGAACATGCTAAAAGAATATCTCGCCGCGAGGGGGCTGTGATGCGTTATCTCCTCACATTCGCGATACTGAGCCTCTTCCTGCCAATCAGGCTCGAGACGGGTCTTGTATTGCTGCGTCCGTTCGAGGTGATCGTATTGCTGGCGCTCATCATTGGCCTGGCGACGGGGCGTTGGCGAAATTTGGCTTTTTCAGCCGGTTTTCTACTGCTCCTGCCCTTCTTGGGCTGGCACATGGTCTCGGCCTTCAGCGTGGACGCAGAGAACGGCCTGCGCGAGCTGTTGCAGATGTCCACCGTGGGCGCCTTTGCGTTCGCCATCGCACAGGAGGCTAGATGGCTCGAGACGCAGAAGGCCGTCAACATCTTGCTTTTCGGCATGGTGCTGATTCTCGCCTATACGATCAACTGGCATGTGGCTCATGGCTACTCGGTCGGCTGGAAGCACTTGGCCGACCCAAGGCTCGTATTCACCTTCCTTCCAATTGCGCTCGCGGGGCTCCTCCTCTTCGCCAAACGGGGCAAGCGGCGCGCCCTTTGGTTTGCATGGGCAGGGATACTTCCTTTGCTCCTGCTATCCGGGGAACGCAAGGCGTTTTTGATCTATCTCTTTCTGACCGCTGCGCTTCTGATGCGCGGACGGGTCGCTGCAATGGTACCAGCGATCGCCGCCGGCTTCGTGGGTCTTTTCATGTTATCGATCATGGTAGACAACGCCTATGTCGAAAAGCAATTGCAGACCATCGTCAATCCGTTGAGCATGGGGCAACACGAACATTTGGCCGCGACGGGGAAATATGCCCCTGGTGACACGCCGAGCAATGTCCAGCGCGCGTTTGCCTTCACTCTGTCGAAACAGCTTATCTCCGAACATCCATTAGTGGGCGTGGGCACGAACAAATTCAAGAATATTATCGATACGGAGTTCAGCGGACTTCCTGGCGAGTTGCGGCTGGGGATACATGGCGAGTTTCAACGCATCTTTACCGAGAACGGCATCATTGGGCTCAGCCTCTATGTTCTCATATGGCTCGCTGCATGGTTTCGATTAAGCCGTGCCCTAAGCTGGGCACTTTTCCACGGATTGATCGGAGCGGCCCAGGGACGGCTTCTGCCCCTCGTGCTTCTTGTTCCCTGCGCCCTTTACGTTGGAACGGAAGCCTCCGGCACACGAGCATTCGTCACGTTGAGTCTTGTCTCGCTCCTGCCGGAATTGACCCGGCACGGGCTTTGGCTATCATTGCACAGGGCGCGGAGGAGCCACCCCAGGGGCATGAGACATCCTCGATTTCTCGCGAGCCCCTTGCCAGGAAACACGAGATGAGTGTTTCGGTTATCATGACATGCCACAATGAAGAACGCTTCATCGCGCAGGCAGTGGAAAGCGTGATCAATCAGACCGCGTCGAGCCACATCAAAGAGATCATCATTGTCAATGATGGCTCGACGGACGGCTCGACGGAATTGATTGCGTCGCTGGCCGATCGGGAGCCGCGCGTACATGTCCTGACGACGGCGGGTATCGGGCTTTCATCGGCGAGGAATCTTGCCATCAGACATGCTGCCGGCGATCTTATTGCAATTCTCGACGGCGATGACTTCTGGGCCGAGGACAAGCTTGAGCGTCAATTAGCCGTCTTGGGCAATGGCTGCAAGGCAGGTCTTGTCTACGGCGATTTTGTCGATTTTTCCGCTCCGGATCTGTCCGATGCTCTACACGTCGCCGTGCGCCGCTATCGCGCGGACCAACGCGATACGCTGCCGACATATTTTCTGCTTGATGGGCCGATTGTTCCTTCCAATATGGTTATGCGGCGGGAGATGGTCGAAGATATCGGGGTATTCAACGAGGCGTTCAGGGCTGGAGAGGATACAGAGTTTTGTATGCGCGCAGCCGAGCGTTGGACATTTCAACATGTGGCCGGAGCACTCGTCTATAAACGGCGCCATGGCTCGAACATAACCCGCAGACTCGACGCGCTTCTGCCGGTAGGCGAAGGCCTCACGCGAGAATGGGCCATGGGACGGCCGGAACTTGCGCACCTCGCGCGTCGGCGCAACGCGCGTCTGTACGCAAAGGCGGGCAATGATTGCGTGGCTCAAGGCGAAATGAAACGTGGAGCGCGCTTGCTCATTCGCGCGATGTGGCACGATCCATTGTCATGGCGGGTGTACGTTTACTTTTTTCTTTGCGCCCTGCCGAGGGGCATGGATCCGCAGGTGCGCCGTGCAGCCAAGCTATTGTTCTACCGCGCCTTGCGCAAAGACTTTGCTGACGGCTCTTAATGATGCTGGCGGAATGGCGAGAGTTCGAGCATCTCATGCGGCAGCCCTGGAATCTTTCCGTAGCGATTATTCTGTACCGCGACACAGGACCATAACGGAGGCGAAATCAGAGCTCTCCGCGGTCGCCAAGTCGCTCTTAACGCGGGTAAGAACTTGAAAGGTCTCCAGACCCCACCACTGAGCCCTCACCACAAGCGCAGGAGAATTCCACACAAGATCGGGCCGTTAGTTGCGACAGTAAATACGAGGTGCAAGAGAATCGGAGCGCTTCACTATCACATGCGAATTCTTTACTTCATCAACGGATTCGATCCCGGTGGCGCCGAGCATGGGCTGCTGACCTTGCTGCAAGCAGGATTTTTCAGCGGCCACGAGCTGAAGATTCTAGCCTGTTGCCGTGGTCGCGAGGCTCTTGCCGATGAAATCGCCGCAAATATCGGAGAGCACAATCTTATCCTGACGTCGCAGAGCGAAGTGCCTTCCTTGCGCACCTTCGTGAGCACGTTCTTTGTAATGTTGCGCCTCATCCGGGAGTGGCGGCCGGATATGGTTGTGTTGTCGCTCAAGCAGGCCAATCTCCTGGGACGGCTAGTTGCGATGTTCGCTCCTCGGCTTCGCTGCGTTTCATTCGAGCACATCGCCCGTTACCGCTCCCGGCGTGCCGAAGGCGTTTATGGCCCTGTGCTCAAGGCGCTGTCCTG
Source organism: Mesorhizobium sp. WSM4806 (assembly GCF_055811635.1). Taxonomy (NCBI): domain Bacteria; kingdom Pseudomonadati; phylum Pseudomonadota; class Alphaproteobacteria; order Hyphomicrobiales; family Phyllobacteriaceae; genus Mesorhizobium; species Mesorhizobium sp. WSM4806. The sequence continues at coordinate 110,580 of NZ_JBVVQZ010000001.1, forward strand.
GCGTGTCGACGAAATCTGGGGTGATTGCGAAAATACGCTGCAGGAGACGCAAGCATACTTCCTGCCCCGCAGGCGCCGGTCGCATGTGGTGCCTCTGTTTCGTGCCGATGAGGCTTCCTCCCGCAAGCGCGACTACGCGCTTCACACACCCTTGCGCCTTGCTGCAGCCGGACGCCTTATGGCGCGAAAGAATTTTGACCGCCTGATTGAGGCCATCCGAATGCTCCAAGACCGCGGCGTTTCGGTGAGCCTCGATCTTTACGGCGACGGGCCGGAACGGCAGGCGCTTTCGCGCAAGGCGGATGAGCTCGGCATTCGAGATCGCGTGCATTTCCATGGATATGTCGCACGCTGGTTCGAGCTGGCCTGTGATCGTGACATGTTCATCAATCTGTCCGATACGGAAGGGTTCTGCATCGTCGTCGCCGAGGCGATGCTTGCCGGGCTTCCGGTGATCGCGACCGACGTCGGCGGTATTCGGGATTACGGGAAGCATGCACAGAACATGCTGAAGCTTCCTGTGCCCTCAGCGGAGATGGCGGTGACCCAAGTGTTATTGCTCGCGGGCGATGAAACGCTCCGCAGAGAGATCGGAATACAGGCACGACACGATATGCTGGAGGCCTATTCGCAGGATGCTTTGCGTGTCCGCGCTACGGCGGTGTTGGGTGGCGGAATGTAAGGACCGGCAAAGCACTGGCGACCAGGCTAGCCGGGCCAATCGTGAATTCTGACTGCTCGGCATCCCACCTGTCCGACATGGTTCTCGACCTGGATGCCAGCGTGCGGCCCACCGGCTGGAGGAAGCGACGATGTATCGCCGGTCCTTCCCGACGAACACCATCTCCTGCGTCTCGCGCGGATAGGCCCGGACGGAGTTTGTTCGCCAAAGCCCTCCTTGGGCTATCTGCTCAAGACAAAACAATGACTGCTCCACAACTAGGCCTGGTAATACTGATGATAACGTTCACTGTAAAATTCGGCGCTGCCGAACTTTTGGTACCGCTTGATTCCTTTGATATCGACCTTGTTGAGCAGAACGCCGATGCATTTATCCGCCAGGATCGGGTTGTTGTCGAGAATTTCGCGCACGAATGTACGAGCGGTCACACCCCATTCAACAACCAGAACAAGGCCGTCGAGGTACTGGACAAAGGACCTCACGTCCGCGACTGGAGCCAACGGGGGCAAATCAACGACGACGTAATTGAACATAGGGCCCACCTTGAGCAGAAAGTCGCCCATTTTCTCGATAGGCTGCACGGTGTCTGCGGGTTTTTGTTGGCTCTGGTTCACGCCGGGCAGGAACCTCAATGGCAATGACTGATGGGCCAGCAAATCTCTCGGATTGAGTTCTCCAGCCAACAAGTTGGCCAGGCCTCGTTCCCAGCCGTTGGCTAACATAGGGGACAAGCCCGGATTGTGGATATCGGCATCGATCAACAACGTCTTACAACGCTGCATAGCAAGAACCAGCGCTAAATTAGCAGCGACCAGCGACTTCCCTTCTCCCGGAAGGCAAGAAACGATGCCGAGCGCCTTGGTGCTCTTCCTTGGTAACTCGACATCAACAGCGACTTTCACAGTTCGCATCGCTTCAGCGAATTCCGAGCGCGGATGTTGCTCTACCCAGTTGAAAGCGCTGTTCTCCACCTCGATGAATGACGGCTCTCCGGCCGCACGATCGTGCGTGTCTCGGCGAATTGGCTTCCCGTCCAGCAAAGGGATCATTCCGAGCGTCTCAAGTCCGAGCTCATCGCGCACTTGAGCCGTCGTGCGGAAAAAGCGCTCCCGGTACTCCCGAACTCCGCCCACACCGGCGCCAACCATGCCGCCGAGCACGACGCAGAACGCCAACGTAAGACTGCTGTTTGGAGAACTCGGTCTGCCGGGGTAGGGTGCCTCCGAGATAGTCCGCGCCTCCGTCAACGCCATCGAAAGGTTCTGCAGGCTCGCTTGGTACTGCTGCAGGACCTGTTCATATTGCGACTTGAGAGAGGACGCCTCAAGTTCGAGCTGGCGCAAGGTAACCAGCGTTTCCTTGGTCAGCGTATTGTCTGTTCGGAACCTGTGGATTGCGAGTTCGGCATCGACCGATCGCTTTCGCACCGTCTCGACCTCTTCCGCCAGCGCGCTGCGAGCTCGGATAATCGACTCGTCTTTGGCTCCGACTTGGTCAGAAATATAGATTTCTGCATACTTACTGGCTATTTTTTGCGCCATTTCGGCGCTAGGCGACCGAAATTGGACTTCCAGAATGTAAGAAAGCCCTACACGAGCTACCGTTATATTCTCAGCCAGAATGCCAAATGCCTGCCATCGAGGATCGGATCCTCGCGCGGCACTCGATTTCACCGGCGCTCCGCTTGCTTCGGAACTGCCGATGAATGGCCACCCAGCGACCGATCCTGTGAGACTGTTGAGCAATGAATATGGCGCCGACAAGAAAGAGCGATCGGTAGCAAGACCGAGGCTGTCAACAACCTTTAGCCCGATGCGGTCGGAACGCAACAATTCGACCTGACTCAGCATCATCGGGTCAAGCTGTGCGGAGCTTCCGCTCTCTGTTAACTGCGTTACGATGGATGGCTGGTTCTTGTCGATCAGGATTCTGGCCGTCGACTGGTACAAGGGCACCTCGGCCCAAAGATACGCCAGCCCCAGCACAAGACCTGCGAGCGCGCATATAAGGACGAACCTCGACTGCCGTCGCGCTGCCGCCACGAGTGTTTCGAGATCAATCGTTCCCCACTGAGGATCGCCGAATTTGAAGGCAGAATCCGGGTGCTTTTCAACTTCGCGGAGCATAAGCCTTCAAACCCGTGGGATGAGACTGGCAGCGCATTGGTAATGACAAACACCCTACCACATTATCTGCCTAAATGTCTGCAAATTCAGTATCGACGCCCGCGGAGCACAGGCGCACCGCTCGGGGCGGGCATCAGCCCGCTCTTCGCCAAGGCGCAACTCCTAACCTCGATACAAACGAAACCTCACGCGGCCCATCTCCGACTGCCGCAATTCCGCTGCATGTCGTAAGCTCCAATTGAAAGAAGAAATTGAGTCGTATTGCCAAATGTCAAAACATCTGAGCAAGAGATCCCGGGCTCCGGTTGAGCCTGTCCCGCGGGAAACAGGGAGGTCGATTGGAATGGCTCGTCGATCACAGACGCGCGATAACGATCACCGCAAGGGTCCTGCGCGCGTCTGGCGTGTCGCGGAAAGCCTCTCCGATGCCAGAATAAGACAGGCTGCAGTCTCATTTTGTTTCGTGGTGTGGGGTGTCATCTTGCTGATCGTCCTGCTCTAGCAGCCAGAGCCTATAAAGGCGGAGAGTGGCCCGCCTCACTAAGTGGCTCGGCATTTGCTCCCTTTCGGCCTCATCGCGCGATGTGTGACTTCGGAGTCACCGATTCTTTGGAGACCGAGCGCCACACTAGCAGCATGACAGCAACAAAGTACCCAATCTGTATCAAGATCCCACAAATTAACGTTTGGACAAACGTGCCCCAGACGGAGCCGGTGAGCAAATATATACTGATGGCGAATGCCAACAATACTATGATAAAGGCTCGCAAAAAAAGCAAAAAGGACATCGCCGTCCCACTAGCAGCCGCTGACGTGACGCGCTCCTTGGCTATCCAGGCCTCAGCGCGTTAACCATCATAACATATCGGAACGGGTCAGAGCGACCGATATATTAGAATATGCGAATAAATACGCCCAACCTGTGCCAGGAGGCTTGCTTCCAGGCGGGACCGGCCATGCCATGCGATGTGGATTTAGGCAGAGGCTGAATCGAGTTGTGTGCGTCAAGTTGAGCAAAATGGGATGGCTTCGACGTTGGTGTGTCCGCCGCGCAGCTTCAGTGTTTAGCGGAGCGGCGGACATGGCGGCCCCGCCTCAGACGGGCCAATGCCGCTCAGGCCACCAGGAAGACGAACGCGACTGCCATCAGCAGGTAGCGCGACCGGCCGCTCGCTGGCCGGCGGTGTCGCTTCCGATCGGCGATACGATGGTGACGTCAGCCATAGCGTTTGCGGCTCCGCGACTGCACCAGATTGACGACCAGGAGCATGGCGAACGATAGCAAAACCATGATCGCCGCGATCGCGGTGGCCGCCGGATAGTTGTATTCTTCCAGCTGGATGACGATCAGAGTGGCGCGATCTCGGAACATGGTCTGCCTTGTTGCCGTTGTTCAGAGCGTAAATTCGCCTCAAAGGAATGGCGTTGTGAGAAAGGTCTGCGTCGATGTCATGCTCGAGCATTGCGGGGTGATCGCGAATGTTGAATAGATCGGTGCGCTGGATGCGTGCAGGCAGCTGCGCTGCGCTCGCATGCATGTTTTTGTTGTTCGCATATGCGAATCTGTCGAATGGCCTTGCCCTAGCAGAGGAGTACAATGTCGGCGATTACCGTCTGCAGACTGGCGACGTGATCGGCTTCGCTGTCATAGGCTATCCCGAGATGCAAAAGAGAGCTGTGATCGACCAAAGCGGTGTAATTGTGTTGCCGGTCCTCGGCCCCCTAAACGTTCTCGGGAAGACAATAGAGGATGTTCGCAAGGAGGTAATTGAGGTTTTAAAACCAAAATCTCTTCCGCAACGATCCGCCGACGGCACTGAGACTTGGACTGGGTTTTACCCGGATCAGATTGTAGTTGATATTGAGGAATACCGACCCGTCTATATTGACGGGGACATTGCCTCTCCTGGGATTCAGCCCTTCAGACCAGGAATGACTGTCCGACAAGCTGTGGCGGCTGGCGGCGGCTACCAGCTCGGTCGCGGTGAGCTTCAAAACCCTGAAATGACAGCAGCGGACCTTGGCGGCCGCCTCCACATTCTGCGCATCAAGTACCAGGAAAGCGAAATCAAAGCTGCTCGCATAGAGGCGCAGCTGAGCGGCGCCAGAGTGATTGAGGTCCCGGACGCAGAAGGTGACCCGAGCCTCGAACCTCGTCGCGACGAAGCTTTGCAGCAGGAGGGGAAGCATCTTGAAGCTGTCTATGCGGATCAGGAGAAGGAGCGCGCTTCGATTAAGTTGGCCGCAACCAAGGCGGCGGAACGAATGGGCTATCTGAAGGACCAGCAGAAGGCGGATCAAGCGGGCGCAGCCGCAGATGCGGCGGAACTTGTTCGCCTCAAGAAGCTCTTCGAAAAAGGTCTGATCCAGATCACTAGCGTCAACAATGCTCAACGCGCAGTGCTCTTGTCAGCGACCCGCGCTTTGCAAACCAACGCTGAGATCGCTCAACTTGAACGCGACCAAGGGGATTTGCAGCGCAGTCTTGACAAGTTTATCGACCAGGGTCGAATCGACCTGTTGGCTAATTTGCAGACTGAACGCGCGGCGATGACGCAAATGCGCGCTGAGATCGATTCCCTGACCAAACAAATCGCCTACGTGATGCAGATGCGCAGCGACCTTGTAGGCGAAGGGGACCGCATTACGATCGGTGTAACCCGCTCCACTGACGGACGGGCAGCGACGACCGAGGCGACTGAAGATACTCTGCTTGCTCCGGGTGACACCATCACAATTACGCTGAAGGTCCCACTAGGAGCGGCGGTCGCGAATTAAACAATTAAATATTGTATAGGGGCGGCGCGTAATTGCACGTGTCCTATGGAAATGTGGTCAGGGCCAAGATCGTTCTGGTGGCCGCTCAGGTTCCGGGCAGTGACGTGATTGCCGCGTGCGCCGCCAAAGCCCGGCATCAAGCATCTAGCTTCAACAGCTCCGGCTCGGTACGTCCGAACAGGGACGCGCTCACCTCTCCAGATAAATCTTTTCATAAAGAGGCCGAGACTCGGCGTTTCGCATCCGGTTCACTCGAACCTTGATCCAGCGAGGAACCAGCCCCCGGCAGTAGACGTCGACCGTGTGAGGCAGACGTGAAACGACCGTGCGCGGCTCCAGGACAAAGAGCTTCTTCGACAGGTACCAGGCTGCGGAAGGCCGCCCTTGAATCAAAGCCCTCACGGCAAGCCCATTGATCGTGTCAAGCAGATGGGCATTGAGATCGCTCCCAAATTGCGGATATTTCTCGCGAAACTCGGCTAGGACAATTTCATACGAACGAAACATCTGCATGACATCGCTCGACATGTTGCCAATCGTCCTCCGGTAACCCACAAGATGTTGGGGCACGACACGAAACTCGTAATTCTCCGCTATTCTGAGGCACATTAGAAGATCTTCGCAGCCTTGTGCGTTCCTCGCCCTCAGGGAAGGATCAAACTGTCCCGCCCGCTCGAATGCGGAGCGACGTACAAGCATCGAACTTCCGTTACCGACAAAGTTGTTTCTGCACATGCGTTGCAGCACGCGACCATCGGCATCGGGCTGTTTGAATGAAAATATCCGACCGTCCTCGTCGATCTCCGCAAACCAGCAATATGCCAGACCAGCTGACGAGCCTCCTTCCTGCAGGACGCGCAGTTGCAGTGTGATTTTGGATGGAGCCCAAAGATCATCCGCGTCCACGAACGCTAAAAACTCCGCATCGGTGGCAGCGGCGCCGCTGTTGCGTGCGTGCGCAACACCCGCGTTCGGCTGCCTGAAAAGGCGTATACGCCGATCTTGCTCGGCATAGGCGGCCACGATTGACGCGGACCGGTCCGTCGACCCATCATCCACTACGATAATGTCCAGCGCCTGGTGGCTCTGCTGGCAGATGCTGGTCAGCGTCGGGAGAATGGTTCTCTCGGCATTGAACATGGGCACCACGACGCCTATCACAGTGGCATTGTGCTGGCTCATTTGCCTTCGTCTTCTCTCACGACGTGGTAAAATGGCACATCAGGGCCGGTAGTTCCATCAGATTTCACTACTTTAGCTGATGAGGATTCAACCACGGCGGCCGAGCGGCAAGGCAGAGGCCCCGGCGAGTTCCACTCAGCACTCCTGGAAGCGATAAAGTAGCGGCTTCCGGACTTTAGCTGGATATTTAGGAACCGCTCCCGTCGAGATCGCCGGCTGCCCACGCATGCACGCGATCCAGCCGTTCATCCTTCAATCACCGCGATCCAGGACATACCGATATAGCGGCATGGCATCGGATCTCCAGGGCCGCCGCCGATATCGACCAGACGCAACGCCAAAATTACCTCCGGTCGCCGTGGGCCACCCGCAACTGGAAACGATGACGGGCGTTGCTGTGACGAACAGGATATAAGCGTATCTGGCAGCAAGCCTGGTTGAAGAAAGCCCGACGGTCATGAAGCCAATGAACGAAGAGCATCTTGCAGTGCTGCGCCGGCACATGGTCGAGATGATTGCAATCCATACCGACCTTGCAAGCGAAGAGCTCGGCAAGGCGGCGCTCGATGAACGGGTGATGGCATCGATGCAGCGGGTGCCGCGCCATCTGTTCGTGCCAAGCTCGGTCGCGCCTTATGCCTACCAGGACATGCCATTGCCGATCGGCTTCGACAAAACCGTCTCGCAGCCGTTCATCGTCGCACTCATGACCGATCTCCTTGCTCTCCAACCGCACGAGGCGGTGCTCGAGATCGGCACCGGCCTGGGCTACCAGACCGCAATCCTCGCGGAACTCGCCGGGCAGGTTTGGAGCGTCGAAATCATCGAGGAATTCGCAAGCCATGCCGAGGCTCTGCTGCAGGACCTCGGTCTATCCAATGTCAGCATTCGTGTCGGGGACGGCTCTCGCGGCTGGCCCGAGCACGCTCCATTCGACAAGATCCTGGTCAGCGTCGCGGCGGGGCGGGCGCCGCCGGCTTTGCTCGAGCAGCTCAAGCCGGGGGGCCGCCTGGTTATGCCTGTAGGCCCTGAACAAGGGCAGTTGCTGACGGTCATCGACAAGGATTCGGCAGGACAACTGAAGACCCGCAAAATCATCCCGGTTCGGTTCAGCCGGCTCGAAACGGTCTAACGAGGGGTGCGGACAACAGGCACGCAGGGAGCGCCAGGCGCCTCATCCTTATGGGATTTCGCCGTCTCACGGCTGCTTCGCGTCGGCTCGTTTGAGCATCGCAAATGCGCGATTGATCCGTTGCAGCGCTGTCGCGTTGGCCACGAGTGCGTACAGCGCGAACCCGCCCGCCAGAATCCAGGGCGAAGCGGCGCCCATGGCGGTCGCCAATCCGTCGGCGACCAACAGCACGCAAATGAACACCAGGCGTTCCATCCGTTCGAAGAAATCCGGCCATGCCTGGTTTTCTATGGGGATTTCGATCGCAGTCCGCGCCTTGGCGTAGCTGGTGAGGAGTCCGCCGGCGAACGCGATCATGGCGATTGCCCACATATCGGCGACCCAGCCTATTGCCGCAAACACGGCGAATTCCTGATAACGGTCGGCCATGGCGTCGAAATAGCCACCCGCCTTGGTGCTCATATGTCTGCGGCGAGCAACCGCCCCGTCGAGCGCGTCGAAGGTGAACGCAAACGCCAGGCAAAGGCCAAAGGCAAGGCTTGACTGGTGGTACAGATAGGCGGCGCACGACAGGGCGACGAGCACCAGCCCGCCTGACGTAACCTGGTTCGGGGTCATGCCGATCCCGATCAGCGGAGAGGCGGCGTGCTCCCATAGCGGGTCGATACGGCGTTTCATGAGACCGGCGATCATGATGACTTGGCTCCTCCGATGATGTCGCCCCGCGACGTTTAACCGGCAAATTGAGGGTTCGTTCCAGCCGGTCGGCGCCGATCGAGGTGGTCAGCGCAATGTCCGTCTGTGTCCGCTGTCGCAAATCGACTGGCGATCTAAGCGTCGCGGCTGAATGGATTCATGCGAGGCGCTTCAAGTTCTTGTTTTTACGCACGTCGTTGTCGCAAAACCGCTGCGCACCCTCGGGTCAGGCCTGCTTTTGCGCGACATGCATTAGCGGCAGTAACCGGAAAGACTGATACAACGCATATTCGCAATTCACCGGGAAGCCGTGCGAAACGCCATGCGTAAATTTCTGCCCAGGCTTGCTTACCTGCTCGCGACCTCTGCCGGCGCGGGATTATCTCCGGTATGGCCAGGCACCGCCGGCGCGGGCGTCGGAGTGGCTGTTGCCGCGGTCCTGATACCTGCATCGCCTTGGCTGATCGTGCTCGCCTATATAGGCTTATTCGCCGTGGGAGTATGGGCGTCGTCGCATGTCGTCGCCCATACCAGGACGGAGGATCCGCAGATCGTCGTCATTGACGAGACCTTCGGCACCGCCGTAACGCTTTCCATGCTGCCGCTCGACCCGGTCTGGTGGGCAGCAGGTTTCCTTGCTTTCCGGTTTTTCGACGTCGTCAAGCCTTGGCCCATCGGCGTCGTGCATGACAAGGTAAGGGGTGGACTCGGCATCATGCTGGACGACGCGGCTGCGGCCGTGTTCGCCGGCGCCTCGCTGCTTTTGCTGAACGATTTGATTCACCGTTTGCCGTAAGGAGGACATCTCAGTCTTCACCTGCCACCCAGCGCGAAAACAGACCTCTTCACTAAAATCTGCCGGAGCAGCGCTAGACCGCAGCGTCGCGCGGCCGCGCCAAATCGTTCGTTCCCTCCGGATCCGGCGCCTGGCCATAGCTCATCTTCTTCATCTGCTCGATCACCCGCGCCATCTCCTCGTCGGAAAGGACCGGCGGCTCGCCAAGGCTAAGCGCCTGGACATACATGCGCGACAGGGTTTCGACCTCGTTCGCCAGCCACAAGGCGGCCTCCATGGTCTTGCCGAGCGAAATCTGGCCGTGCTGGCCGAGCAGGCAGGCGAGGCGATCCTTGAGTGCAACCAAGGCATTGTCGGACAAGGCCTGCGTGCCAAAGGTTGCGTATTCCGCGCAGCGGATGGTGGTGCCGCCCGCCACTCCCGTCATATAGTGGAAGCTCGGGATCGTCTTGTGATGGCAGGCCAGCGTCGTGGCGTAGAGCGAGTGGCAATGCAGCACGACGTCGATCTCCTGCCGCTCCCTCAAAATGTCACGGTGGAAGCGCCACTCCGAGGAGGGCCGTCGGCCGACATAGGTGCCGTCAAAGCCCATCTCGACGATGTCTTCGGGCGTCATCGTTTCGTAGGGCAGCGACGAGGGCGTGATCAGGAAACCGTCGCTAGAGCGCACCGACAAATTGCCGGCATTGCCCTGGTTGATGCCGCTTGAGTTCATCCGGCGGCAAGCATCCACCATCTCGCGGCGCAGAGCGCTGTCATCAGTCATCGATCGTTCCTTTTGCTGGTCTTGGCCCGTTGCAGGTTGTTTCGCTTCGCCAGGTCGCGCCACCGCTGTGCATAGGCTGCGAGCGTCTCACGATCGCTGGCAAAGGCAGTCGGCAGGCTGAGCGCGATCGGAGCCGGCGTGTCACGAGTTTCGTGTTCGCCAAGTAGCGCCGCACCCGAGGCGGTGCCATAGGAGTCGAGGTTGTAGACTGTTTCGGCGTTTGGCCGCAGCGCCGCAACCAGCGTGGCGTAGAGCGGGTCTCGCAGGAAGGTGCCATCCAATGCAACCAGCCCGGTTTCGCTCAGCGCATCGATACATTCCACCGTCAGCAGCGCGGCGTAGAGCACCGCGAGCGCCTTGCGCTCTGCAGGGGGTTCTGCAGGCGGCCCTTCAAACCGGCCGCGCCCAGCGCTGCCTGGAAACAGGCCGTCATCGTCGCCGAACGACGGCAATGCGAAAGTGCCGCGCTCAATCAGCAAGCTGACCAGCGCAGCGTCGGCCGCAGTTCCTTCTTGCCCCTGCCCTGCCACCCCCTGCCCTGCCACATGACTGAACTCACGTCCGCCCATGGTCAAAACGCCGCCGACCGGGCGTCCTGCCACGTCGCTGTTCAGCACCATTCCGCGATTTTCATCGAGTTGATCGAGAGGTGTCGCCGCGCACATTCCGACAATCCAGGTTCCGGTAGAGATCACGCAGGCGTCGCGCATGCCTGCCGCCTGGTAGCGGTAGAGGTTCAGGCTGCTGTCGTGGCCGCCTGTCAGGACAGACAGCTCTTCCGGTATGCCGTGCCGGCGCGCCAGATCCTGCCGGATTGGCCCCAGCCTCTCCCAGGCCGGATGGAATGGTGGCATGAGGCGCTGCCATCCCTGCCCCGCCACAATGGGCGACCACTGCTTGCGCACATTGTTCCACAGATGGGATTGCGCCGAGAGGATCGTCGTTTCGGCCGATGGCACGCCTGACAGCCGCCAGGCCCAATATTGAGGCAAGCCCAGATACCAACGAGCCTGAGCGACGCGCTCCGGATCAACCTGCTGCATCCAGTACAGCTGGCGCGCCTGGTGGGCAGCCTTCAGCATGATCGCGCTGCCGCGATCGAAGAAATCGCCCGAAAGCGGCGCATAGCCTTCGCGAATTGCAGGCGGCAGATCCTGCTCGTAGTCAATCATCGGCAGGGCACAAGTCTCGTCGGGATCTGCGTTCACCAGAACTCCCGCAGAGCCATGTCCGGTGCCGACCACCTTTTCCAGCGGATGATGTCGGCACAAACTGGCGAGCGAGCCGAACAGCCAGTCGCTAATGCCGTTGAGATCGTGCTGCCGCCAAGGTGGACCAGGCCGCACTTCGTTGTGGACAGAGAGGCTCTCCACGAGCACGCCGTCGAGCGTCATTGCGGAGAGCTTTATGTTGGTCTTGCCGACATCGAAGACGGCGATCCTTGCGCCGTCCGCCTTCTGCCCGTCACCCATCGTCTCAGATCAGACCGTATTGGCGAGCCTTGTTGCGCAGGAACGGCAAGCCATTGCCCATCACTTCGGCCTCGTCCTTCGCAACCGGCCGCCAGACCGAGAGGCCGTAGGAGACTTCCGGCGGCATGTTGATGAAGCTTTCCATGGCCAGTCCGCCCTTGAAGCCGATCGCCGCCAGCGTCGCGTAAATCTCGTCCCAGGGGCAGTTGCCGGTGCCTGGTGTGCCGCGATCACTCTCAGACAAGTGGATGTACTTCAGGTGGTCGCGGGCAGCGAGAATGCCGTTGGCGGCCCCCTTCTCCTCGATGTTCATGTGGTAGGTGTCGAGATGAACAAAAATGTTGTCGGCCCCGACTTTCTCGACCATCCAGACGGCCTGCGCGCCGGTGTTGATCAAATGGTTCTCGTAGCGGTTCACCGCCTCGATTCCGAGCTCGATGCCGCGCTTCTTGGCATGCTTGGCGGCGACGGTCAGCACGTGGGCGATATTGTCGTATTCCTTTTCGGTCGGTGGCAGGCCGGTGCGTTCGCCGATACCGCCAAAAATCACGCCGGAAAGCGCCAGCGCGCCCATTTCCGCAGTCTTGTCGATCGCCACTTCGAGATGTTCGATGGCGGCATCCGGCCGCACCGAGGCCCAGGCGCGCTCCGGCAGGCCAAGCGAGCAAACGGCAGGAAGATTGTGCTTTTCGAGCAAGGCGCGTGTGTGCGCGGCATCGACCGCCGGCGCGTTCAGAAGCGCGATCTCGATAAAGTCCATCCCGTATTTGACGGAAGCCGCGATCGCCTTCTCCGCGCCGGCCCGGTCCCAGTTCATCGTCCACATCGAGGTGTGGACCCCAAAACCATGCATCTAACTCACCCTCTGTTTGTGTTCAGGAATTTGAGGCGCCCGGCAAGCCAGCGCAGGATCATCACCGTGATCATCAGGATGCCCCAGACTGCCGTCGCAAGGTGCTGGCTTGCGCCCATCAGATTGAGTCCCGAGGACAGAAGCTGGAGCACGACGAGCGCAACGAAGACCGGGATCACCCGACCGAAGCCGCCGAACGGATTGACCCCGCCAAGGAAGCAGGCAAGCACGGTGATCAGCAGGTAAGACTCGCCGTGGCCGACACGCACCGAATTGAAGCGCGCCAGCATGATGATGCCGGCGACCGCGCACATCGCGCCGGACAATGTGTAGACGAGAACCTGCACCTTGCGCGTATTGATACCGGAATAGCGCGTGGCCTCGATATTGGAGCCGATCATGTAAGTGTTGAAGCCTAGCTTCATGCGCGTCAGCAAGACGTGCCAGATCAGCACGCAAGCGATAAAGATGAGCAACGGCACCGGGATGCCAATGATCGAACCGTAGCCGATCGGCGCCAGGAAGCCGGGAATGCCGGACACGTCGCCGCCGCGCGTCAGGAATTCGCCGAGACCGCGCAGGAAGATCATCATCGACAGCGAGACCAGGATCGGGTGAGCCTTGGTGTAGGCGATGACGAGCCCCATGATCAGCCCGCTCAGTGCGCCGACCGCGATGGCAAGGACCGAGCCAAGCACAAAGGCGCCGATACCCGCGTCGACGCCTCCCTGGCTTTGCAGTACCCAAGCCAGCGTCAGGCCGGCCATGTTGGCCGTGAAGGTGATGGCCAGGTTCAGGCCGCCGGTCAGGATCGGCAGCAGCATGGCGAGTGTGAGGAGGCCGAGTTCCGGGAGTTGGAAGGCGACGGATCCAAAGGTAGCGCGGGAAAGAAAGTTCGGCGCGGCGAAACCGAACACGATCATGACAGCTACGAACGCGGCAAACGGACCTGCAAGTTCGGGGCCGAGCGCATTGCGGACGCGTTCAATCAAAACCGTCATGAAGGCACCCGTCGGCTTTTCAGGAACGGCAGCAGGCGTTCGATGCTGGTATTCGAAAGCGTGATTGCGGCAAGAATGATGGCGCCGACGATCATCTTGAACGCGAAAGGCGACACACCCATCAAATTAAGGCCGTTCTGGGTAATCGAGACCAACAGAACGCCCAGAATGCAGCCGAGCACGCTGCCCTTGCCGCCGCCGAGCCGCGCACCGCCAAGGACCACCGCTGCCAGGACGTCGAGTTCGCGCCCATAAAGGGCATTCGGCACAACCTCCTGCGCGTAATGCGCCTGGACTAGACCGGCGATACCCGCCATCAGGCCAAGCCAGCCGAAGGCGATAAATTGCATGGCACCGATATTGATGCCGAAGCGGCGCGCGCCCTCCGGGTTGTCGCCAAATGCGTAGAGTTGGCGGCCAGTAGTGGTGCGCGTGATCAACGCCCCGGTAGCGAACACGCAAATGGCCATGATGAGCACAGGCAGGGTGATCTCCGCCCAGGTCCCGTCAGCCATCTCTCGCTCGAACAGCACGACGCGGGTGGTGAGCCAGTCCGGCAGGTTGTAGATCGACACGCCGCCCGTGAAAAACATCAGCAAGCCGAAGAAAATGTTGAAAGTCGAGATCGTGGCGACGATCGAGATGATCCTGAACCCGTGGATCAGGAAGGCGTTGATGCAGCCCAACGCCACGCCCAATGCGCCAGCGATGATGAAGCCGACAATCCAATTCCCGCCGCCGATCCAGCCGAGGACGGTCGCGGTCAGATATTGCACAACGGAGGCAGCAACCGCGAAGGAGATGTCAATGCCGCCGGCGATCAGCACGACCAGCAGGCCAACGGCGAAGATGATGTTGACCGAGCTGGTGTTCAGAAGGTCAAACGCGTTGCCGAGGGTGAAGAACCGGTCCGTCGCGAACGAAAGGAAGACGCAGATGACTGCGATAACGGCGAGCAAAGCCAGTTCCGTTGCGTGGGAGCGGACAAACCTACGCATAGACCGCCTCCTCCATCGCCTGGAGGGTCGTAGCGCCCGGCGTAAATTCGCCGACAATGCGCCCCTGAGCCATGTGCAGCACACGGTCCGCGTTGAAATAGACTTCAGGCACCTCGTCCGAGATCAGGATAATGGCCAGGCCGCTGTCCGCCAGCTTGGAAACGATGTCGAAAATGCCGGCGCGCGCGCCGACATCGACGCCGACGGTCGGTGCGTCGAGGATAAGCAGCTTCGGGTCGGTCGCCAGCCATTTTGCAATGGCGACACGTTGCTGATTTCCCCCTGACAGGGTCGAGATCGCGTCGTCCTGCTTTCCGATCCTGACCCCGAGGTCCCTTATCCAGCGATTGACCAGAGATCGCTTGCGATCGCTCGAAATGAAACCGCCTGTAAGGATCTTGTCCAGCGAGGCGATGACCATGTTGTCGGCGATTGCCTGGGGCTGAATGAGACCGAGCGACAGCCGGTCTTCCGAAAGATAGGCGACGCCGGCGGCGATCGCGTCACGGTTGGAACCGAAGCGAACGGGTTTGCCATCCAGGGCGACAGAGCCCGATTTCGGCTTGCGCATGCCAAACAATGTCAGCGCCAATTCGGTGCGCCCTGCCCCGAGCAACCCGGTGATGCCGAGCGTCTCACCGCGCCGGACTGTCAAGGACACGTCGTCGAATTCGCCGGGCCGCGACAGTCCCTTGACCTCAAGCATGACCGGGCTCCTGCTCAAATCCCGATGCAGGACGGAATAGTCGAAGGTCTTGCCCGTCATCAACTCGGTGATGCGCGACTGGGTCAGGCCTTTGGTTGGATAGACGCCAACCAGGGCACCGTCGCGCAGCACGGTGACGCGGCTGGAGATTTCAAGAACCTCCGCCAGGCGATGACTGACGAACACAACGGCGACGCCCGACGCCGACAGATTGCGCACAACGTCCAGCAGATAGTCGGTTTCGGATTGGGTGAGCGACGCCGTCGGCTCGTCCATGAAGACGAGCTTTGCCTCACCGACGAGGGCGCGGGCGATTGCTACGATCTGCCGCTGTGCGATGGGAAAGTGGTGGAGTGCTAGATCGACATCGAAGGTAACACCAAGACGTTGCAAGGCGTTGATCGCGACCCGACGCATCTCGGCATAGTTCACCAGCCGCGGCCAGCGGCCGATGACGGTCTGGAACGCGATATTCTCGGCGACAGTCATCTCGGGAAACAGGGCGAGATCCTGCCAGATGACCTGAATTCCGCTGGCCTGCGCCGTAACCGGCGACATATGGGAGTAGCTCTGGCCATCATAATCGATTTCGGCGCCCGCCTCGGGCTTGTACACGCCTGTAATGACCTTGATCAGCGTGCTCTTGCCGGAGCCGTTCTCGCCGGCAAGACAATGCACCTCGCCCGGCAACACCTCAAAGCTGACATTCTTTAGCGCCTTCACGCCGCCGAACGTCATGTTGACGTTGCGGAGCGACAGCAGCGGCCGTGGTGCGGCGCCATCGAGTGCCTGATCAGCCATAGAGTCGAAACCTGGATCCAATCGCGTTTGCAATCCTGCAGCCGGGCCGGTTCGAGGCCGGGCCCGACTGCCATTAGCCCTGGGAGGCCTTACAGGCCCATCGCCGCGAGATCGTCGACAGTATCCTTGTTGATGGGGACGAGTTGATCGACGATGATGTTACGGTTTTCGAAGTCGGGCTTAACTGTCCCAAGCCCTTCGATCGTATCGCCATCCTTGATCTCTTTGCCCTTCATGAGATGGTCGGCCAGCGTGACGAAAACCTCGCCCGCCTGCTTCGGATTCCACATGAAGCCGCCGGAGATCGCGTCGCTTTTGATGAGCTTCCGGCCTTGGCCTGGCGAGAATGGTCCGAGCACGAAAATTTCGCCCACCTTCCGGCGCTCTTCGATTGCGCGGCCAGCGCCGATCGGGCCTTGGCTGCCGAAGGCGAGGAAGCCCTTCAGGCCGGGATTTGCGGAAATCAGGTCAAGCGCAGTGCTGCGGCTCTTGTCTACATCCTCGGCGACGCCATAACGTTCGCCGACGAGTTTCATGTCGGGATTATTCTTCTTCAGATACTCGATAGCCGCATCGGCCCAGGCATTGTGCAGCGGCACCGTCAACGAGCCGACGAACACCGCATACTCACCCTTGCCGCCCATCTTCTCCGCCAGGAGCTTGGCGTGAGCCTCGCCGAAGCCGGTGGCGGACGCGAGTTCGAAATCCCAGTCGGCGCCCTTCTGGCCAGGCGATTCATGTGTGATGACGATTATGCCGGCGTCCTTGGCCTTCTGCAGGACCGGTTCAAGCACTTTCGCATCATTCGGCACGACGCCGATGACCTTGACGCCCTGCGCGATCAGATCCTCGATGGCGCGAACTTGCAGTGCTGGATCAGCGCTGGTCGGGCCGACCATGAATGCGTCGATCCCGAGCTTCTCGCCGCGCTCCTTGATACCCGCCTCCATTGCGTTGAACCACGGAATGCCGCCGATCTTGACGACGACGCCGACCTTGCCGGCCTGCTGTGCCATCGCAGCGAATGATCCGCCAATCATAAGGGTCGCGGCAAGCGCCGCGATCAAGAGCTTTTTCATCTGTACTCCTCCCATAACGTTCCTAGTGGGAACACACTCGAGCCGTCGAACGACGGCGGCCGTTAGAAACCTCCCCGAAAGAGACGGGGCACTTCCCCATCGATCATCCACCGGTTTTCGCTTGCACAATCGATGGTGCAGAAACTATTGTGCATCGAGAAGCTCTCGTCAAGCGGGATATTGCTCTAAATAGACGCGCCGGAGGCGCCAGATGGATCAGCGGGTCAAGAAGAAGGCGACGATCTATGACCTGTCCGTGCTGTCGGGCAGTTCGCCGTCGACCGTGAGTGCCGTCCTGAACGGCACTTGGCGCAAGCGCCGCATCAAGGAAAGTACGGCGCAAACAATTCTCGGCCTCGCCGAACTCCACCAATACACCACCAATCTGCAAGCGCGAGGCTTGCGACGCTCGCGATCGGGCCTGGTCGGCCTGATGCTGCCCGTCCACGACAATCGCTACTTCTCCTCCATGGCGCAGACGTTTGAGGGGCATGTGCGCAGCCGCGGCCAATGCCCGGTCGTGGTTAGCGCCAGCCGCGACCCCGAAGAGGAACGGCGGACCGCGGAGACGCTGATCTCCTATTCAATCGACCAGCTCTTTATCGTCGGCGCCACCGATCCCGATGGCGTGCACGAGGTCTGCGAACTGGCGGGGCTGAGGCATATCAACATCGACCTGCCGGGAGCGAAGGCGCATTCGGTGATCAGCGACAATTATCAGGGCGCGCGGATGCTGACGGAAGCAATCATCCGCCACTTCGGCAACGACGATCCTCTGCGGCCGGACGAGCTGTTTCTGTTTGGCGGCCGCAACGACCACGCCAGCCGCGAACGCATCGCCGCTTTCCATGCGACCAAGAAGGCGCTGCTGGGCGCCGACCCTGACGATGGTGTGCAGTCCTCCGGGTATTCGCCTGATATAACTTTGCGTGCCTTCGAGGCGTTTTACCAATGCCGTGGCAAGCTGCCGCGCGCGCTGTTCATCAATTCGTCGATCAATATGGAAGGTCTGCTGCGTTTCATGGCCGGCCGGCCGGCGGAAATGTTCAGCGAACTCGTCGTCGGTTGCTACGACTATGACCCCTTCGGCTCCTTCCTGCCCTTCCCCGTAATCATGGTGCGGCAGAATGTTGAGGCGATGATCACGAAGGCATTCGAGCTGATCGATGAACCGCCGACGGCACCGCAGACCTTCCTGATCGCGCCAGAGTTGATCCAGCCCAGGTCTGCATTGAAAGGGCCGCTGGACACGCTGAAGGATATAGCCTGAGGGTGACCCGGCGCTATAGGGCGACACCGCCTTGAGATTTTCAGTGGTTCATCGTGCCGACTCTCACGGGAGTGTCGCCGTCCTCAGCACGAGCCAACTGGGTGGGTGCGTAGGCGCCTGTAAAAAGGTCTACAGCACCGAGCGTTAGAAGCGATAACGGATTCCAAGGGCGTTCGCATTGGAACCCTCTGTCATATCTCCAAACGTACCATCGGCGCCGGATCTATGGTGGAGTTGGTAGACGAGTTCGACGTTGGGAGCCTGCCTCACTCTGAACGAAAGCTCCGCACCAACGAAGCCGAGGAATGATGCATCGCCATCGTGGACGATTTCGCGTTCACGCTCGATCTCGGTAGGGCCGGTAACGGCACTGAATCCAGCAGTCAGTGCGGGCGCAATCGCCAAATCACCAATGACGAGGCCGTGGTGGCGCAGTCGCGCTCCGGCCCAAAGTTCGCCAGTCGTATCATCGTCCTCGCCAAATCTTATGGCCGTGCCGGCGACGCCACCAAGAACGAAGCCAGCGCCGATATCGACGAAATCGCGACCGTATGCAGCTCCGATTATATAGTTGTCCGTGTAGTCGGCACCCAAAACATTGATCGCGTCCCCGAAGGCCCCGTGCGCAAAGACGCCACCAAAGACATAAACATCATTCTTGGTCGGCAAACCGTCTGCGAAAGGGTCCTGGGTCGCAAAATAGATAAAGGGAGAATTGTCATCGGCGAGTCCAGAACTGACTGAAATGCCCAAGATCACCGCAGCCAGGGCCACTTGCAGTCCACGCATAGACAAGCTCCGAATCAATCCATTTCCATGGTTGGCAATTGCAATGGGGAAAAACAAGGTACGAATTGTTTTATCGCCAAAATACTGGATGCGGGTGGCTCGAACCATTCTTCAGGCTTTGCCGGGCGCGCGCAGGTGACCTTCGCCACAGGCCGTAACGGCGCAGTCTTCGGCCGCCGCCTAACAGTAATGGCATCTGCCTATACCAATTCACGTCCGTTGCTGCGTTCGACTGCCCCGATCATCTGCTGAAGTTCCAAGAAACCACGATTGAAGACCGTAGATCTCGGAACTTTTTCGCGCCGGCGCGGGTTGTCGATGGAGATGCATCGAACGCATGGGACGCCGGTGAAATGGCCATTCTTTCGGGAAAACCGGGAAGCTGTTGGGTGGCGGCAGCCACCGCTACGAACTATCCCCCGCTCGAGGGCTCGATCCATGCCGATGCCGTTGTCGTGGGCGCCGGGATTGTCGGGCTCACGACGGCGCTTCGCCTTTGCGAGGCCGGTCGGTCGGTGATCGTCATCGAAGGCCTGCGGACAGGCGGCCAGGTGACCGGCCGCTCGACGGCCAAGATCACGACGCAGCACGCGCTGATCTATCGCCATCTCATCGACACGTTCGGGCGGGACCTGGGGCAGACCTATGCCGATGCGAATTCCGCCGGCGCCATCCAGATCCGGGAATGGGTTCGCGACCACGCCATCGCCTGCGACCTCGAGGCCAAGGACGCCTATACCTACACCTGCGATGCAAGCCGGCGCGCGGAGATCGTGGCCGAGGCGGAGGCCGCGCGCCAGGTTGGGCTGGACGCCGATGTTTTGGAGCGCGCGCAGCTGCCTTTCGAAACGGCCGCCGCTCTGCGTTTTTCCGACCAGGCGCAGTTCAATCCGGCGATGTATCTGGTTGGCCTGGCTCAAGCAGTGACGGCCCGTGGCGGACGGATTTTCGAAAACAGCCGCGCGATCTCGATCGGCGAGGCAAGCCGCTGGCGCGTCGTTACCGACAGCGGCACCGTTCACGCCGAGCATGTGGTCGTCGCCACCAACATGACGGTGAAGAGCCCCGTCGGCATGGCGAACCGGACCCAGCCGCGCTGCCACACTGCCATGGCGTTTCGGATCGATGACCCTCGTGCTGTCGACGGCATGTTCATCGGCATCGACGATCCGACGCATTCCATCCGCACCGGCCGCGACGCCGAAGGCCCGCTGCTGGTCGCGCTCGGCCCCAAGTTTGACACGGGCCAGGACGGCGACGTGGCGAAACGGTTTGTCGAGCTGGAACAATGGGTAAGAATGAGCCTTCCAGTTGGGGACGTTGCGTGGCGCTGGTGTAATGAGGACTATGATACGGCCGATAGGGTTCCGTATGCCGGCGAGCCCGATCCGGACAAAGCCTCCGGGTTTCATATTGCCACGGGTTTCAACGCCTGGGGCATCACCAATGGAACGGCCGCAGGCATGATGATCGCGGATTTGATCTGCGCGCGGCCGAGCCCATGGCAAAAGCTCTATGATCCGGCGCGGCCTTATCCCGAGGACTTTCACAGGAATGGCCGCAGCCAATCGATTGTCTCAAGCCTTGACGACATCGTGCCCGGCATGGGCGGTGTGATCGTCAGGGGTGACGAAAAGATCGCGGCGTGGAGAGACGCTGAAGGGGTGCTCCACCCGGTTTCGGCGACATGCACCCACAAGGGCTGCACGGTGACCTGGAACAATGCGGACAACACCTGGGATTGTCCTTGCCATGGCTCGATTTTCGCCGCCGACGGTTCGGTCATCCATGGCCCAGCTAGAAACCCGCTTGCTCCGGCCGCACTATAAACGGAGGCGACCGGCACGGGCCGGCGTTACCGTGCGTAGGTTCCGACCAACTCGGTCTGCTCCAGCGCATGCTTCTGGGCTTCCTTCCAGACGAGTTGCACGCCCGCCTGTCCCGGCACACTGAGGCTTGGCACGTCGAGCGCGGCCAGCCGGAAATGATAATGATGGACGCCATGTCCCACCGGCGGCTGCGGGCCATCGTAATAGGCATTGCCGAAATCGTTGGTGCCTTGCCTGAGTGCCGACGGGCCTGGCTTGCCGTCTTGCGCCTCGGCAAGTTCGCCGGCATCGGGCGGGATATTCAACACCGCCCAGTGCCCGAAAACCCCGCTCGGCGCGTCGGGATCCTGCACGACAAGAACAAAGCTCTTGGTACCGTCCGGAACACCGGACCATTTTAGCGGTGGTGAGACGTTCTGGCCATCGCGGGTATATTTTTCAGGGATTTTCCCGCCCGCCGGGAACGCAGGGCTGATAAGGGTGAGTGGCATTTCCATATCCCCAAGAAACGAGACCAACTGTATCTGGCGCTATTTCACGCCGCTTGTTGAGCTGCCGCGACGCGCCTGATTTCTGCTGGCAAGGATTCCCAAACCTTGATCATCTGCCCCTCTCCCACATGGTGAGCGAGCACCTTGGATACGACCCTGAATGCATCCTTGGAATCGACCGGTCGGGTGAATTCCAGCTCCGCCTTGATTTTGGCCAGGAACTCGTCGAGCGACCGCAACTTCTCGGGAGTCTTGGAGGGCTGATATTGGTCGTAGTAAGCGCCGCGCACGAGGATCGGCAGCTGCGAGCCCAGGTGGGCGGCAAGATCCGGCTGCATGCGGTCTCGCAGGGCGTGGAGCACCGCTCCAAGCACATGCCATGCGACCTGCCGATCCGGTCCAATCTCGGTCATGATCTCATCGAGCCAGATGTTTGTTATCTGCAGCGTCTTGTCGAATACTTCGAGTCCGGTGGCGCTCATCGAAGCCTCCTTTCAACAGGTTGAATGACTCATTGGACGAAACGGCCTTGGTCGGCTGTTGTTCCCGTCCCTAAAGGTCGCCTCTCGCGAAGGCGGGTGATCTATTCGGCCAAGTTTACGTTCGCCAAACTTAACGCGTTCCCGTCAAGAGTTGGCCCGTCAAGATTTGGCCGTGGCCACGGCAACGAAAAGAGATTGCCCTTGCCTGCTGATGCGGAACAACATCGGCTTGTTCAGCTGGCGGGATTTCGCCCACTCCTCTTGGATGTCCGACGGCTGTGTCACATCCCGGTTGTTGGCCGAGACGATCACATCGCCAGGCTGAACGCCGTTTTCGGCGGCGAGGCTGTTTGGAGCCACTTCCTGGACGAACACGCCTGTAGTATCCGGCTGGAGTCCGAGCTGCTGGCGTGCCTCATCCGGGATTGGGCTGAGCGACAATCCAAGACGCGTGTCGGCCGTTTCCGACTTCGGAACGGCGCTGGTCTGTTGCTCCTCATCGTAGCGTTGTCCGATGGTCAGAGCTATTTCCTGTTGGCTGCCTCCGCGGTTCCGTGTCAGCGTCGTTTTTGTTCCCGGCTTTTGGCTCGCAGCCGCGAGCGTCAGATCATGGACGCTCTGGATGTCCTTGCCGTTAAAGCGTGTAATCACGTCTCCCGCCTGTATGCCTGCCTGCTCTGCCGGACTGCCGGGCTCGACCGAGGCGACCAGCGCTCCCTTGCTGCCGGGTATTCCAAGCGCCTCGGCAATCGACGGGGTGATCTCCTGGAGACGCACCCCGATGAAACCGCGCTCGATCCGGCCAGTGCGGATCAACTGGTCGACGACGTTCCGGGCGGTGCGGGATGGTACCGCAAAGCCAATCCCTATGCTGCCACCTGTGGGAGATACGATGGCCGTATTGACCCCGATCACTTCACCGCGCGCATTGAACAGCGGGCCGCCGGAATTGCCGCGATTGATTGAGGCGTCGGTCTGGAGAAAATCGTCGTAAGGACCGGCATTGATGTCGCGCGAACGGGCCGAAAGCACGCCGACGGTAACGGTCCCACCGAGCCCGAACGGACTGCCGATAGCGATCGTCCATGCGCCGGGTTGTACTGCATCGGAGTCACCCCAGGCGGTCGTTGTCATATTGGACCGCGGGTCGATCTTCAGCACCGCGAGGTCGGTTGCCGGATCGCGGCCGACGAGCTGCGCAGGCAACGTCTCCTTGTCGGAGAATACGACATGAATTTCGCTTGCATCGGCAACGACATGGTTGTTGGTGACGATGTACCCCTCGGGGCTGATCACAAAGCCGGAACCAAGGGCCTCTCGCACCTGCGGTTGCGCCGGTCCGAGGCCGGGACTGCCGAAAGGACTAAGAAAGTCGCCCAGCGTCGCCTGGTCCTGGATGATCTGTTTGGTCGTTATTGCGACCACGGCTGGAATTTTCTCGCGCACGATCGCCGTGAAGTCGTTTGGGATTTCCTGAGCTGCGAGCGGAGCAAAGCCGCCGGCCGAGAGCATCAGAGTTCCGGCGATCAGGCCGGCGCAAAGTCTTTTATTCAATACCGGTAACATGGCCTGCGACGCCTCCAGCGTTCAGTGATCAAGCATGCGGCCGCTCCGGCATGAGCCAGCGGTTCACCAGCGGATTACGACAACCCTGTCGTTCCCGTTGGCGAGTTCGACAGCTTCGGTGCCGTCCGGTTTCCGGCTTTCGATCCGGGCACCTTCTACCGTTTCTATGCCGGCAATGTTGGCCGCAAAGGCCTCGTCAATCTCGGCGGCACAGACGAGGGTATCCGGGGGCAGATCCTTCACTTGGTCCATCAACTCGCGAAGCTTCATGGCGAACCTCCTTGGCACAGGCCCGGATTCTTTCAGCCGCACATTCCAACCATGTGCCTCCAGAAAAGTTCCCAGACGCGATTGCGGGCATGTCACAGGGACGAGATTCCGCCAACGATGCATCGGTGGTGGCATGGATCAGGGGCGCGGGCCGTGTTCACATGAATCGAGCTTCCTGCCCCCCCCCGACAAGGACCCGGCCATGAGCCTTCGTCCGGCCGCCCTGAATGCAAGGCGTCGGCTCGATCAACACTGCGGCGCCGGCGATGCCACCAGCCTTTTGCCGGCCAGCCGCTAACGAGAACGATCAAGACTTGTCGTCACCGTTCTGGGCTGGCCTCAATGCACAAACCTTGCCCTCAGCCAGGCCAGAAGTCTGTTCCCGGTAATCGTCCGGCGGACTCTGGCGGCAGCCCATCGCGCTTGCATCGTAGCACCAACGTGACAGTGACAGACGATGTTGTGCAACTGCCAGTCACTTAGCTCGAAGAAGCGCTTTGCCTCACCGTAGGTATCATCTTTCAGACCCATGGCGCGCAGCACCGGATCCTCATAGGCAACGGTGATCGGCGACCCCGCGCCACGCGCTACGTCACGAGCTTCAGGACTGAGATATTCGGTGCCTGAAAGGGCTCCGAGGCAACGCCGTGGATTTTGTTCGAGAAGCTCTGCCCAACGCTCGATCCGCTGCGCCCGAGTCATGGTCGGGTATGTCGCCGAGGGCTCAACTTTCGCAACTGTCTGCAGTTGGTCGAGTGTTTGGTGTTTCATGGTCGGCTCCTTTCAACAGGTGGAAGTGCCCACGCCCTAACAGAAGATTATTGCGCTGCGACGCGCCGACAAGGCCGGAATTGACAATGTCAGCAGTTTGCCCCTGGCCCGGTTCGGATCAGGAACCTTCCCGGGGGCCTGCTTGTTTTGACTAGTGAAAGGAGACGGTCATGAGCACAAAACCACCACCCGTTCCGGCAGAGAACCAGAGCCCAAAGGGTCCGGGCGATAACAAGTCGGTTCCTGTCGACCAAACGCAGCACAGCCATTCCGCCCCAAATCCCGACAAACAGGGCCAGCAGGGCAACACGAAGGTCAATACGACCCATCAAGGCCACCAGCAGGACCGTTAGGTGATTTCATGTCCACGTCGAAGAAGACCCGCGCCAGTATTCGCCATGGCGGTCCTGGCGCATCGCACGAAAACGCCAAGGAGCCGCTGGTGATAGAAAAGCCGCCAGCCGATTCCGATCTGCGCAGCCGCAGCAAGATCTCAGGCGGCGGAGGCGAACGCGACAGCCACCATACTCATGACCCCGAAAAGAAGGGCGGTGGCACCCGGCCGGCAAACAAAGGAAGGTGAATTGTATTCACGTCCCCTGCGAAGCGTGCGGCGTGGAGGTCCCAAGCATCATCCGGCCGTCGACTGTGAGCACCGCCAGTGGCTGTGGCCTTCTTTGGCCTACCGCCGCAACTTCCGACTGCGTCAGGCATTTTTGCTGTGATCGCCGTTCCTCCAGGCGGTCCGAGGCTGAGAAAGCCTGTCGCCCGCGGGCTCCCGGCCGGCGGGCTGTCTCGTCAGCCTACCGGCTTTTCCCGCTAGACGAGCGACAGCGGTGCTACTTCCGGTGGAACAGGAAGCCCCCTCTGGGAGTTCATACCGTCATCAACAGGCGCATGGACGTGCCCTTGTACGGCGCGGCAGCGCACGAATGGGAGAACCACCATGAGCCTCGGAACCATACTCATCATCATTTTGATTCTTATCTTGCTTGGCGGGTTCAGCGGTTTGGGTGGTGGACCGTTCTACGGCACCGGCTATTATGGTGGCGGTGGCCTCGGTCTCGTGCTGCTGATCGTTATTATCCTGGTCCTTCTCGGGCGCATTTAGTACACGATTAGGCGGACAATTTGGCGATGATCCTGTGTGGGCCTGATGCCTTGCCCAGGAATGTCGCCGCGACTGCGGGCAAAGGGGGCGCACGTGATTGTCCGGACGGAACCGAAACCGCTCAAGGGCATTATAGCCGCTCAGAAATCCACGAGAATGGCGCCATAAGTGAACTTCGTTGAACAAGCCGATGTCGGCCTCGGAGTTCCGGGCATTCCCACTGCCGATCTGATGCAGGCACTGCCGGTCGCCATCTACACCGTCGACGGGCAGGGACACATCACCTTCTTCAACGAAGCCGCAGCTGAGCTCTGGGGCCATCGTCCTGTTATCGGTCGGGACCTATGGTGCGGCTCGTGGAAGCTTCGTCATCTGGACGGTCGGGATATGGCGCATGGCGAGTGTCCGATGGCCGTGGCGCTGCGCGAAGGGCGGGATGTCTCCTGGGACCAGGCGATTGCGGAGCGGCCGGATGGTGAACTGGTCCCATTCAGGGCTCACCCACGCCTGCTTCGCGACGAAGCGGGCAATGTAGTCGGTGCCATCAACACGCTGCTCGACCTGCGCACGCAGACGCTGGGCGATGAAGCCCGCATGCGTCTTGCCGCCATTGTCGAGTCGTCGATGGACGCCATCGTCTCGAAGGACATGAATGGCATCATCACCAGCTGGAACGATGCTGCAGAACGCCTGTTCGGCTACACGCCTGCCGAGGCGATCGGCCGGCCGGTGACGATGCTCATTCCGCCTGACCGTCTCGACGAGGAAGTCTCGATCATCAGCCGCATCCGCGCCGGCGAACGCGTCCCCTCCTATGAGACGATGCGCCTGCGCAAGGACGGCACGCTCGTTTCGGTCTCGCTCACCGTCTCACCGATCCGCGACGGGATCGGGCGGGTCGTCGGCGCCTCCAAGATCGCGCGCGACATCAGTTCCCACAAGGAGAACGAACGGCGCATCCGACTGCTCATGCGCGAGGTCAACCATCGGGTGAAGAACCAGTATTCGGTCATCATCTCGATGATCCGCGAGACAAGCAAGCTGACGAGCACACCTGAGGCTTTCCTCGGGCAAGTTCGAGAGCGCATCATGGCGCTTTCGGAATCCCATGATCTCCTGGTCAATGCCGAATGGCGCGGCGCGACGGTCGGCGAGCTCATCCAGGCACAGCTCAAGGCCTTCGCAGCGCAGTCCCGCGTGTCGATGGCCGGGCCACTGGTGGTACTGCAGCCGAACGCCGTCCAGTATCTCGGCATAGCCTTTCACGAACTCGCCACCAATTCGGCAAAACATGGAGCGCTGTCGTGCAACGGCGGACGCGTCGAGATCGATTGGCACGTGGTCCCTGCGGGCGACGGCGCTGAGACCTTTCGACTGGTCTGGCGTGAGTTGGACGGGCCAATCCTGGACGCTGTCAGGGCGCGCGGTTTCGGACTGGTCGTGCTCGAGCGAGTGGCGCCGCAGGCTCTCAGCGGCAGCGGGCGGCTGGAGTTCCACGCCCGAGGCATCACCTGGACGCTCGAGGCGCCGCTGCATTTCGTCCAGACATCACTGGCCGAAATCGCGGCCGATTGAAGGAATTTCGCCGCGCTCGTGAAGCTGAGCCCTTCCCCGCGACCGACTGTGTTCGGCCAGACCTATTGCGTTTGGTCCGGCGGGCGAAAATAAGGCGAAACAGCCCTGTCCTCCAGAACATCGACGTCGCCTCTTCCAGGCAGGGCATCGCAGCCAAGCGAGTGCCGATCGACGTTACCTGGTTCAAACACGGTCAGGCTGTCGAATTCCATGGCCGCCCCGTAGAACTGGGCGGCTTGCAACACCAGGCATTCGACGTCTTCAAGCGCAACGTTTTCTGCGAGGTTTCGCAGCCGCACAGCCTCGGCCACCGCAGTGACATTGAGTATCCCCTTATCCCGGGCGGCTGCCCAAACTTGCAGGTCAACGTCGTGACACAAATGGGCCGAATAACCGTCTCTCATGGAAAACCCTTCCTTTCAGGAGCGGTTTGTCCCTCAAGATCAGCATGTGCCATAGCAGCTCGAATGACAAGCGTAATCCATCAAACAACACACAAAATCAACAAGTTAGCATACCGCTCAGGCTACACGATCGACGCTTGACAGTAACTGTGAGCCTTTCACGCCGATGGCCAATGAGCCGGTCTTGACGGCTGACGAGGCTTTTCCTACTTCTTAGACAAATACTAACTTTGAGCGGCTGGAGGGCAGAAATGGCCGAGCTGGAAAGACCCGAACGACTGCAGATCATGCTAACCTCGGAGGAATTGGCTGCTTTGGAAAACTGGCGCTTCGAAAGGCGCATGCCAAGCCGGTCTGCGGCCGTGAGGGAGTTGCTGCGGCGCGGTCTCCACGCGGACGGATTTTTGACAGCGGCACAAGGTGCCAAGTCGCAGGATTTTGGAATTCTGCCCAGTTCCGGCATTGTCGATGGAGCGTCCCGCGACCAGGGCGGCAGCAAGCTGTAAGGCTGCCCTCGCGGCGCTGGAGATGTTTCGGCGCCGGAGCCTTGCCCATTCTGTGGAACTTCAGGCAATCGTCGCGCGTTCGGTGAGGCATGTTGTGGACCGGAACAAGGCCGGTTGCAGCATCACACAGGCCAGCAAGGATCGAGGCAGTGAGCTTCCTTTACCGCGCGGCAAAAATCGCCGAACAAGCTCATGCGGGGCAGACGGACAAGACCGGACGACCCTATATCGAGCATTGCCGCCGGGTCGTTGATGCCGTCGAAACGCTCGACCAGAAGGCCGTTGCCTACCTCCATGACGTTGTGGAGAAAAGCGACGATTGGGATCGCGAGCGGCTCGAGGCGGCAGGTTTCGGAACCTCCATCGTGTCGGCAGTCGATGCGATGACACGCAGGCCGCACGAGGACGACCTCGCTTTCGTGCGCAGAGCAGCAGCCAACCCATTGGCGCTGCCGGTCAAGCGCGCCGATCTTGCCGACAATTTATGGCAAGCACAGCAGATTGGCGCGTCGACATCGAAATATGAAGACGGACTGCGGATCCTCGACGAAGAATTCTCCTGATGACGAGAGGATTGTCGCCTGTGGCGTGATCGGCCGATGTGCGACCTTCATGCGAGGCTCTATTCGGGGATGTGAGGCGTATGTCGCTTGTCCTCGGCAGGATCGGCATCGATCCGCGCCTTGCTGGGATCGAAGGCGCCATGGCGGGCGATGGCCAATGCCGGCGTGTCGGGCGTCTCGTAGGCCCACATGAAGTCGTCGGCCGCTCCGCCGACCGCGTGGACCCGCCAGTAACTGGCCGTGCCCTTCAGCGGGGAGTGGGTTGTGGTGTTGGTCTTCTCCAGAAGGTCGAAATAGATATCCTCGAAGGGGATATAGAAGACCGGATCTTGCCCCTCTTCATGGAGCACTTTTGCCCGCTCTGTCGAGACAATGATCGCGTCGGAGAACCTGACCGTCACGGTTCCATTGAACGGGGTAATCGTCAGCGCGCCGGGACGGCTGGTGGAATTTACGGCTAAGGGCTGCATTCGACTTCTCCGTTGGCTGCCGATCTCCTGGAACGTCGTATCGCCCGTCAGGGTTCCAACAGCGTGAGGCTCATTGGAGCCGCGACATCGGGGGAGCCGGCGACAGATGAAAAACCTCCCGCGGGGCATTCAGATTCAAGGGAACGTTACCGCCGAAGAGTTCGTTTCCTAGATTGACACCGGAACCGGCGGCGGGGCTTCGCAAGTTAAGGGAGATTGCCATGAAGGTCGGCAACTGCATGACGAGGAATGTACAGGTCGCTAACCCCGAACAGTCGATCCGCGAAGTGGCTGAGATGATGGGCAGGCTTGACGCCGGAGGGATGCCCGTGGGCGACCACGACCGGCTGGTCGGGATGATCACCGATCGAGATATCGCGATCCGCGGCGTAGCATTGGGCAAGGGACCTGACACGAAGGTGCGTGATGTCATGAGCCCGGAGGTCAAATATTGCTTCGATGACGAAGACGTCGAGCATGTGCTTGAAAACATGGGCGACCTGCAGGTACGTCGGCTCCCGGTTCTGAACCGCGACAAGAGGCTCGTCGGCATCATCTCGCTTGGCGATCTCGCGACGAATGGCGAAGCGGCAGAAGCGGGAGAAGCTTTAAGCGACATCTCGAAGCCGGGCGGCGAGCATTCGCAGACTGCTCACTGACTAACGCCGCGACATGTCGGCGCAAGGTCAACATCACTTGTTTCGCGGTGCGTCGGCTAACGCCGGCGCCCCGCCGGAGACTTCTGCATTTGCGATGTTTTTCGGCAAAGGTTCAGGAGCATCCATGACAACGATCCGAAGCACCGTGTCCTTCAGCGCCGAAAAAAGCGCGGCAGGGCGAAATCATCGTGCAGGCGCGGACGCGTCAGATCACGCGCCGAGACGTTCACCCGGATGTCGTGTCGTGATAAGCTGTTCTTGCGACGGGACCGCGCGACACCGAGGCGGGCATCTCGCGGCCGGGCAGCCCTTAGTCGCACACGATGAGCTTGAGCACCTGATGTTCTCGAACGATTGCAAGCGTCCTGCCAAACCCTGTTGCGAAGGTGGGGCCTGTTGCCAAGGTGGGGCCTCTTGCGAACGTCGGGCCTCTCGGAGTGGACGGATTTGGGTTGGTCGCTGAACCTCGGGACGATCGCCGGCACCACCGTGCGCGTTCACTTTACCTTCCTGCTTCTGCTCGTCTGGATCTGGCTGACGCACTATCAGATCGGCGGCACGCCAGCGGCCTGGCAAGGCGTTGCCTTCATCATTGCGGTTTTTGCCTGCGTGGTCCTGCATGAGTTCGGCCACATCGCCGCTGCGCGGTATTTCGGCATCAACACGCCGGACATTACGCTTTTCCCGATCGGCGGCGTCGCCAGGCTCGAACGCATGCCCGAAGAGCCGGGGCAGGAGTTCGTGATCGCGGTCGCGGGGCCGCTGGTCAATGTCGCGATCGCCGCGCTGATCTTCGTCCTGCTCGGCGGGTCGGCGGGCGTCGAACAGATGGCCGGGATCGAGGATCCGCGTATGAGTTTTCTCGCCAGGCTTGCCGGGGTCAATGTCTTCCTGGTCATCTTCAATATGATCCCAGCCTTCCCGATGGATGGCGGCCGTATCCTGCGCGCCGCACTCGCCGCCCGCCTGTCGTGGTCGCGCGCAACCCAGATCGCAGCCATGATCGGGCAAGGATTGGCCTTCGTCTTCGGTTTTGTTGGGCTGTTCTACAATCCGCTACTGATCTTCATCGGCATCTTCGTCTATCTCGCCGCGGCAGCGGAAGCGCAAAACGCACAGATCCGGGAGGTAGCCACAAGCGTCCTTGTCGCGGATGTGATGATCACCGAGTTCGCCCGGCTGGAACGGTCGGCGACGCTCGACCAGGCAATCGAGATGCTGCTCGCGACGACGCAGCACGAATTCCCTGTCGTCGACTCTGCTGGCCATCTTGAAGGATTGGTGACACGCAACGACATGATCCGGACATTGAAGGAAAAGGGACCCGCCGCACCGGTCGCGAGCGCAATGCGGCACGATATCCCGAAAATACATTACCGCAAAAGTCTCGAGGAAAGCCTGCGGCTGATGCAGCAGGCAGAGGTGCCTGCTGTAGCCGTCGTGGACAGTTCCGACCGGCTGGTCGGGCTCATGACACACGAAACCATAGGCGAGATGCTCATGATCCGCTCAGCCGTGTCGGATGCCTTCCGATTTGGTCGTTTGCGTGGGGCCAAGCCGCGATTCACACGGATCTGAGCACGAGGATTCTTTTCACCGCCGGATCGGGTGAGTGCGCTCTAAATCGTAGCGGAGCGATAAGCAGAAATCGGCCGGAACGAAGGTCGTCCCGGCCCTTTTTCTGTGTCTCAAGCGCCCGGAACGTGAGGCAGAAGTTCAAGCGCACCGCGATAGATCATGTCGCCAGCTACGTAGAGGATGACCACCAGCCCGACATAGGCGATCCAGCGGTGCTTCTGAAGCAGATTGGCAATGAGGTTTGCAGCGATGCCCATCAGCGCGACGGAGAGGACAAGGCCGAAGATCAGCACGTTCGGATGTTCGCGCGCAGCACCGGCTACCGCCAGAACATTGTCGAGTGACATGGAGACGTCGGCGATGATGATCTGCCAGGTTGCCTGGGCCAGGGTCTTGCGCGGAGCCTTGCCAGCTACGACGCCATCGTAGTCGACGTCGCTTTCCGAAAGCGCTTCGATCGCCTGTGCTTCCTGCGCATGGTTTTGCCGGAGTTCGCGCCACATCTTCCAGCAGACCCACAACAGCAAAAGACCGCCGGCGAACAGCAGCCCGACGATCTGCAGGAGCTGGGTTGTCGCGGCCGCAAAGCCGATGCGCAGAACGGCCGCTGCGATTATGCCAACGACAATTGCGTTTCTGCGCTGCTCTTTGGGTAGTCCGGCCGCGGCAAGGCCGATAACGATGGCATTGTCGCCGGCCAGCACCAGGTCGATCATGATGACCTGCATGAGAGCGGTCATTGCTTCGGGACTGAAAAAATCTGTCATACGGCACCCTTGCGTTCAGCTAGGGGTGACGCGGCTTGCGAGTATAACCGTAGAGCAACGCGGACACCGCGTATGACAAGAGAAATGCCGCTACAGCTGAAGAAAACTCAAAGCCAGGCCACCCGGATTGGAATTCCAGTCCGACATCGCAGTCCTGATGGACTGCCAGAGGGGCCCGGCCTGGCAGCACCTAGCTATTGCCCCAAGCGCAAAAACTCAAGGCTTAATTGTGATCCGCATATGCGGCATCGAGTTCGGCAAGCTGGTTAAGCCAGGTCGATCGGCCACGCGGCCATTGAACGGGCCGGCAGCCGCAAGTAGACTGATACAGTGCGCTTCGGTAAATTTCTCCAACACCCGATCTGCGACCGTCGATGGCGATGAAGGAATTCCGTCTTGGCTGCTCATCGACGATCGATCGGCCAATATCTGTTCCCAATCGGCTCCTTGGGCCTGGCCGCACTCATTCATTTCGGCGCCGCGTCGATCGAGCATTCGCCGCTCTCGATCAAAATCCTGGCGTTGATCGTCGTCGCTATCTTCATCTTCGCGACAGTGTTTGTGGTTTTGCATCATGCAGAAGCCGTCGCACTGCGGCTCGGTGAACCATATGGCACGCTGCTGTTGACATTTTCGGTGACGGCCATCGAAGCGTCGGTCATCGTTTCGATGATGCTGCACGGCGAGAACAACCCGACGCTGGCACGCGAATCTGTGTTTTCGACGGTCATGATCGTTTGCGCTGGCGTCGTCGGGGTCTGCCTCACCCTGGGTGGGCTGAAGCATCGATATCAGGACATCAAACGTCAGGGCACCAACGCCTCGCTTGCCGTCATTATGGCGCTGACAGTTCTTACGCTGATCCTTCCAAACTACACGCTTGCAACAAGCCCCGGTACGTTCTCCGCCTCGCAGCTCGCTTTCGTGAGCGTTCTTTCAATCCTCCTCTATGGTGCCTTCGTCTTTGCCCAGATGGTGCGCCATCGGGGCGATTTTATCGAAGACCTGACCTCCAGCGCGGAACATGACAAGCATGTATCTGAGGGTGGGAGAGTGACCACCAATGTGCTCCTCTTATTTGTCGGACTGGCAGGGATCGTTCTTCTGACCGAACAGGTGGCCGGCAACATCGAGAATGGGCTCGAGTTTCTTCATATTACCCAGGCGGACGCCATCGTGGGCTTCTTCGTCGCTGCGCTTGTGCTTATGCCGGAGGCGGTATCGGCGGTTCGGGCAGCACTCAATAATGAACTTCAGCGAGGGCTGAATGTCGCCCTCGGCTCGGCCTGCGCCACAATCGGCCTGACAATCCCGGCGATCGGTGCGGCGAGCCTGCTCACCGGACGAAGCCTGACTCTTGGTCTGGGTCCGGGGGATACCGTGCTTCTCATCCTCGCCCTTGCCATCAGCATCGTGAGCTTTGGGACGGGCCGAACAACGATGCTGACGGGGCTCGTTCATCTCGTCGTGTTTGTCGCGTATCTGTTCCTTATCTTCGTGCCGTAGGTGATCGACCCGCCGTCTTCCGCCATCGCTGCGTCCTGTCGTTTGCGGCGCACATGCCTAGCCTGCAACTACTGGACCTTCGAGCGCAAGCGATCAGTCACGAACTCCATCAACACCACGATGGCGAAGATCACGAGAATGATGGTCGAGGCATTCCTGTATTGGAAAAGATCGAACGCGACCTTCAGCTCCTGTCCGATGCCACCGGCTCCAACGAGGCCGAGAACAACGGACGAGCGCACTGCCTTTTCAAGCGCGAAGAGCGTGGTGTTTATCAGGGACGGCATGGCGTCAGGCAGTACTGCCCCGCACAGAACAGAGAATCGTCCGGCGCCGATTGCAAACAGCGCTTCCTGAGGTCTTTCGTCGGCATCCTCCATCGCCTCGGCGAAGAAGCGCCCGCAAAAGCCGATCGTATCGACGACGATGGTCATGGTGCCGGCAACCGCCCCGAGACCAACGGCTGACACGAAAAGTAGTGCCCAGACCAAATCTGGAACAGTCCTGAACAACGAGACCAGCATCCTGGAGATATGCCGGAACGGGCCGATCGGGGTTATGTCCTTGGCCGAGAGCCAGGCAAACGGCAAGCTGAGGACGACACCTATTGCTGTCCCCACGAGCGCTATCTGAAACGTTTCGACCATGCGCCAGAAAACCCTCAGGAGGAACCCTGGCTCGACATTTGGGGGTATCATGCGGCCGACGAGATGGACCATTCGGGGCACCCCGCCTGCCAGTTGTTCCGGCGAAGGTGCGACCTGCCCGGCGGAAACGATCACGAGAGCGGCCAAAGCGACGGCAAAGCTGAAAGTGACGGGCGAGATCGATGGAATCCGGCTCAGCGAAAGGCGGTCATGCATCGAAGACGTCTTTCAGATCAGCGCGGGTCACCTGCGCCGTCGGTCGGTCGAAGAAGACCTTGCCCGCCTTGAGCGCTATCAAGCGGTCGGAGTAGTCGAGAGCATGCTCCATGTCGTGCGTGGTATAGACGAAAGTGATCGCCTGTTCCTGGGTCAGCTCGGAGAAGACGCGCATCACATCATGTCCAGCCGCCGGGTCGAGACTTGCCGCCGGTTCGTCTGCTATCAAAAGCTTCGGACGCCGGATCAACGCACGGGCAATCGCCACCCGCTGCGCCTGCCCTCCAGAAAGCGCGTCGGCGCGGGCGCCCGCCTTGCCGAGAAGCCGCACTTCGGCGAGGGCCTGCATTGCTTCCTCGCGCCAGTGTTGCTTTGCGATGGAATGGTGCCAGCCGCGCCAGCCGCCGGGCAGCCCGAGCTTGCCCTGCAAAACGTTTGTAAGAACCGATTGGCGGCTGACCAGTCCGTGGTGCTGGAAGACAAATCCGATCTGCCTGCGTATGCGCCGCAGCTGGACGACGGACGGCGCCGAGCGGAAGCTCTCGCCGAGGGTGACGACCTCGCCACCGCTCGACGGTAGAAGACCAATGAGGCATTTGAGCAGGGTGGATTTTCCAGCACCGTTCGAGCCAATCAGGGCAACCCGTTCGCGCGATGCTATGGTGAGGCCGATACTGGAGAAAATGACCTTTCCGTTCGCATAGCTCTTCGCAAGATCGTGCGCCCGAATGATGGCTGTCATAGTGACCTCTTGGCCCAGACCGAACTGCGAAACAGACGGCGGTTAGCCGCCGGCCTTGTCGCTGAAAAGGAGCGAGCCTCAGTTTACGAAGTCGGTGAGGGTCTCGATTCCGATCGTGCGGTACATCGAGCGGACATAGTCGTAGTCCGAGTCCCTGACATCAGTCAGGAAGAAACCGCCCTTGAATTTCTGGTTGTCCTCGCCGGTCAGGATCGCTTTCATCAGCTCATTGCCATTCTTCGCAAAGGCATCGCGGATCTTGACGAACACGTCATCTGAAATGTCCTTGCGGGCGACAAGAATGTCGTTCGGCAGATCGCGGCCCCGTGCGATGACCGAGAAGGCAACGCCGGGGAATGCTTCCCGGACCGAGTTGAGATAGCCGAAATTCAAGCCGATAGCGGCGATGTCGCCGCGGATGAGAGCCTCAGCCGCGATGTTGCGCGATATGATTACTGGTTCGTAATCGGTGGCATATTTCAGGTTGAAATCGGCCAGCGCCTGCGCGGGGCCGAGGTGCTGGGAGGTCGAGCCGACCGAGCCGAATGCGACCTTCTTGCCCTTCAAGTCTTCGACCGAGCGGATCGGTCCATTCGCCAGCACGGCGA
Source organism: Mesorhizobium sp. WSM4806 (assembly GCF_055811635.1). Lineage (NCBI taxonomy): Bacteria > Pseudomonadati > Pseudomonadota > Alphaproteobacteria > Hyphomicrobiales > Phyllobacteriaceae > Mesorhizobium > Mesorhizobium sp. WSM4806. The sequence continues at coordinate 146,468 of NZ_JBVVQZ010000001.1, forward strand.
TCTGAGCGAAATAGTCGGGGCGCTGCCAGGCGACAACAATCTTCGGCTGGCTTAATTCCTTCATGACGACGTATTCTGCAGGACCGGTCAGGACAAGATCGACCTGCCCGGAATTCATCGCCTCGGCGGCGGTGGTCCGCGAACTGACCGGAAACAGCTCGACATCCAGGCCGGTCGCCTCCTCAAGAGCGGTCTGGAAAGCACCGAATTCCTGCTGAAGAGCCTCCAGTCCCTCCATGTCGGTTACCGCGAATTTCACTGGCTCCGCAAACACTGGAACGGCGGAGGCAAGCGTCAGGGCGAGTGCGGTTGCGATGCTGCGGATCATCGTTTTTTCCTTTGCTGTATAGACAGGAAACTGTTACCGGCTAATCCGTATACGCAGCAGATGACGTGCTCGTGACATTTCGCCGGCGCCACCGGCAGCCTTTGCTTTTTTGAGGGATACAGTGAACTGGCACATCCAGGGTGGTCGCATCCTTACCGAACGGGGACTTGAAACCGCGGACCTGAGCGTCACCGGCGGCGCCCTGTCAGAGCTGCGAGCGGCCCATGCCTCCACAATCGATGCCGATGGTCTGCTCGTGCTTCCGGGGATCGTCGATATTCACGGCGACGGCTTCGAGCGCCAGATCATGCCGCGGCCCGGTGTCCGCTTCGACACCGCGCTGGCGCTGAAAGATACGGACCGCCAGCTTGTCGCCAATGGCGTAACCACGGCCTTTCACGGCGTCACGGTGTCGTGGGAGCCTGGACTTCGCTCGCTCGACGCTGCCAAACAGCTGATCGGCGCGGTCTGCGATCTCCGCGATAGCCTTGGCTGCGATACGCGTCTGCATCTGCGCTGGGAGACCTTCGCGCTTGATCAAATGGCGCAGGTCGTACGATGGCTCTCGCTTTCGCCACGGCCGATCATCGCCGTCAACGATCATACGACGGGGTCGGTGCTGAACGGCACGATTGCCCGCAAGATCGGTCAGATGGCGGAGCGGTCTGGCTTGAGCCGCGAGCAATACATGACGTTGCTCGGCCAGATTTGGTCCCGCCGCGCCGAGGTTGAGATCGCGATCGGGAAGCTGGCCGCAACTGCGCGGGCCAGTGGCAATGTGCTTCTTGCCCATGACGAAGCGTCTCCCGAGGAACGCATGTATTTTCGCGCCCTCGGCGCAAAGGCCTCGGAATTTCCGCTGACGTTCGAAACAGCCAAGGCCGCGCGGCAAATGGGCGAGGACGTGATCCTCGGCGCGCCCAACGTCGTGCGCGGCGGCAGCCATAATGGAGCGCTGAATGCCACCGAGGCCGTCAGGGCCGGACTTTGCACGGTGCTGACCAGCGATTACCACTACCCTTCGCCTCTGCATGCGGCCTTCAGACTGTCTTCGCCAGACGCCGGCGACTTCCCCTCGATCTGGAATCTGGTTTCGGCAAACCCGGCCCGGGTGGCCGGCCTCGACGATCGCGGCTCGCTTGTTGCCGGCCGCCGGGCGGATCTGATCCTGGTCGATGCTGGCGATCCAGAGCATCCGCGTGTGGTGGCCACCATGGTCCATGGACAAATTGTCTATAGCTCCGGGCTCTCCCGCACAGACCGATGGTCTGCACAGCGGTCGCCGGTGGATAAGGTTTCATGAACTTGGACACGAAAATTTCAACACCACACGAGCGCAATGGCAATCGCCTTCTGGCCTTTGACGGGCTGGTCTTTCGGCCACGCAACGATACGCCGATCTGGCAGCAGATCTACGATCACATCTTCGATCTGATCGAGAGCGGCAGTCTTGCGCCGGGCAGCCAGCTTCCCGGAGAAACGCATCTGGCAGAGAAACTCGCGGTCACCCGCATTACGCTTCGCCGGGCGCTGCAGCAGTTACAGCATGAGGGCCACCTCACCGCCCGCAAGGGCGTCGGTATCTTCGTGCGAAACCTGCCCTCGACATTCACTGTTCGCGACGGACAGCGCTTTCTCGACAATTTCGAAGCCCACGGCCAGGAAATCGGCACCCGGACGCTGCTTATTCTCCGGGAACCGGCCGAAGCGGCCGTGGCGGAACGGTTGCGTGTCGCACCTGACACCACCATTATCCGGCTGTGCCGGATCAGAACGTCGGACAAGCAGCCGGTTTACGTCAATACCAAGTTCTTTCCGGCGCATCTCTTTCCCGACTTCGAGCAGAGATACGATGTGCGTCAGTCGGTGACCGATGTTTTCCGCGCGCATGGCATCGACAACTACCGGCGGGCCGAGACGCGCATCAGTGGCGGCTTTGCATCCCCCGATGAAGCGGAAATCCTGCGGCTGACGCCCGGAACGCCAGTATTCCGCATCAATGCTGTCAACGAGGACCGCAGCGGCGTACCAATCGAATGGACCCGCGGCTGCTGGCCGCTGACATCCGTCGAATTCGTCTTCTGATTATGGTATGGCGCATGTCAACACGACCAGTTGAGGACGTCAGTCGGGCAATTGGGTCGACCCTTAGACAGACACCACAAGCCGGTCGAGAAAAGGCCGCTGGCCGAGAAGCAACTTTTCCCGGGCCATTTCGAGGCCGAACCACCCTGCGCGATCGATCTCAGGAAAAGTCTGCATGCGGCCGCTGCGCGGCGGCCATCGCATCTCGAACATGTTGCTGCGCAAGGTGCCGGCATCGAAATCGCCTTCGGCGCCGAAGGCCGTAACAAGCTTGCCGCCGGGCTGGCGCAGTTCCCCTAGCGGAAGCAGTGCTCCCGAGAGCTCCCAGCCGGTTTCCTCCTCAAATTCGCGACGCGCCGCGGCTTCCGGCTGTTCGTCATCACCATACTCGCCCTTTGCGATCGACCATGCGCCGAGATCGCGGCTCTGCCAGAACGGCCCGCCCGGATGGACAAGCAGCACCTGCAGTTCGTTGGTCGATCTGCGGTAAGGCAGGATGCCCGCACTTCTTTTCGCCATCGCCTCATACCTCCGGATCCAGCCTGTCATCGCAGGCAGGCTGAACGGGAATGATGCGCCTGAATGGCAGATGCCGTTAGACTCGAGATACCTCAATTGATACTAGCGGCCGCCGTAAGTCGCTCATTCGGATTGCATTCGACTTCCCTCAGCGGTGGTGGCGGCACTTCTGGAAATCCATCCACGCTGGCCATCAGCTCCAGATAGCGCTGAGCCGACGCGGCCCACTGAAATCGCGCCGCCCTGGCGCGACCGCGTGCGATCAATTTGGTTCTGAGGCCTTCTTCGTGGACCAGGCGCATAAAACAATCGAACCACGCATTATCGTCGCAAGGTGATGCGTACAACACCGCATCGCCGCCGATTTCGGGCAGGCTGGCACGGTCCGACATCACCACCGGACATCCCAGTGTCATGGCCTCGAGGGGCGGCAGTCCGAAACCCTCGACCAAGGAGGGGAACGCGAGGCATAGGCAATCGCGCAGAAGCGCGCCGAGTTCCGCGTCCGGTCTTCTTCCCAGCCAAATGACGTTCGGGGATTTCTGGTCGCCGCTGCTGGCGAAAACGCGGGACGTTGACGCGCCGACAACAACAATCTGCAGCCCCGCCGCGGCAAGTCGCTCGTGCATGCCGATGATCAAGCCGACATTTTTGTGCGGGATGGAACTGCCAAGCACGACGATCGTACGAGGGCCGGCGACTGCCAGTGTTTGTTCTGAATGGCAAGGAGCCCATCGCAACGCATGTTCATGCCCATTGCCTACAATTTCGACCTTTGCCGCCGGGCACACGCCATAGCGCGCCAGTTCACCCGCAGAGTATTTCGACACCGTCGTAATCTTACGCGTGGCCCGGCCCAAGGCAGGAACCAGGGTGCGGTAAAGAAGCCGAAATGGAAATGAATAGCTCTGCGGGGCTACCCGTGTATTGACATCGTGAATGCACAGCACCTGCCGACGAACCGTCAGAGGGCCGGTATTGCAGAGGCTAAGCAGCCCGCCGCGAAGATAGGCCGGAAGCACAGCCTGTTCCCATAAATGCCCGCCAACACTGCCGACAGTCCGGACACGGATCGCTGCCAGGGGCAATTTTTCAAGCGCCCCCGGCGGGACCAGCAACTCGACCGTCAAATCCCGCGCCAAGGCAGCGTGGTCCACGATCAAGGCGTCCAGCGCCGAAACGATCTCGCGTGCGTAGCGCTGAACTCCGGTGGTCGGCTGCGCGAGAAAACGGCCGTTGATTGTCCAATGTCGTGCCATCACAGGGTTTTTGGTCACCAGCGCCATGCCTCGGTTCCACGACTTTGGACGACCAGGACAGCAGGGTCATCCTGGCCTTTGGGACGTACCCGGTCGTTTGCCCGAAAAGGCTTCCCGGCAGCTCTCATCCGAATGGCGAGGCCAATCATCGGCGTTTACGCCAAATGTGTGAGGTTCTGCGTGGCGCGGTTTTGATAGACTGCGTTGGGCAGCGCGGCAGATCTCAATCGTCGTGCTCGGATGGATGTCAGGCGAGTTGAGCGAGTGGAGTGATGCCGCATGATGTCCGGCGCAAAACAGGCAAGTTCGCGCTGATGCAGCGCCCGACCAATCCATTGCAACCAGGCTCCGTTGGACGGGCCGTCGCCGCGACCAGACGTCTTTGGACAGCCCTGGCATGCCTGCTTGGCATGACAGCTTCGGGCGCAGCGGATTTGCTCTGGGGGATCAACGGCCATCCCTTCAACGCCTATCCCGGGATATCGATCGAACAGCAACTCGACTATGTCAGCGATCTCGGCATGAAGTCGTATCGGGTCAACATTTCCAGCGCCGACAGCGCCAACAAACTTGCCGAACTGGTCAAGGCGGGCAAGCAGCGCGGAGTCCAGATCCTGCCGGTAATCACGCCCGACCTGGACCTCGACAATGGGACCGTCGATGACCTCTATGCGCAGGCCTACGATCTCGCGTCGACACTGGTATCCCGCTTCAAGGACGACATCCGCGTTTGGGAGCTTGGCAACGAGATGGAGAATTACGCCATCTTGATGCCCTGCGAGATGCAGGACAGCGGAATACAATACAACTGCTCCTGGGGCCCTGCCGGCGGCACCGAGACGTCCGACTATTTCAGTCCGCGCTGGGCGAAGGTAAGCGCAGTGCTGCGCGGTCTGTCGGATGCAACCATCGCGGTGGATGCGACCATAAGAAAAGCAATGGGAACGGCCGGCTGGGGCCACCGCGCAGCGTTCACCCGCATGCTGCAGGACGGCATCAGATGGGATATCTCGGTCTGGCACCTTTACGAGGGCGACCCCGAGGAAGCATTCAAGTTCCTGGCCACTCTCGGTCGTCCAATCTGGCTGACCGAATTCAACTATGCCGGGGGCAGCCAACGAGGGGAAAAGCAGCAGGCGGACGCTCTAGTCCAGACGATGACGCTGCTGCGCCGATATCAATCTCCATATGGATTGGAAGCTGCCCATATCTACGAACTGCTTGACGAGCCGTACTGGGCGCCAAGCTACGAGGCCTTTATGGGCCTCGTGCGCCTGAAGAAGCGCGGCGAAGGGCTATGGGCGCCGAGCGGGCGAAAGCCGGCATACGATGCCGTAAAGAAGACCATTGCGAACGGCAATGCAGGCTCGAGCTCGTCAATGGCCACGACGGAGAGCTTGCCGCCTGCTGACCAGATGTCGGTGCCCCGCGTTCCCGGCATCGGGGCATTTCACCCCTGTTCGCTTGATGCGTTCGACAAGTCTGTCTTCAACCACGCCAACCAGATTGCATATGCTTACTGCCTGGTCCTGCGTCGCATGCCGTCTCCGGCCGAGCAGTGGCGCGAGGTCATCGCGATGAAGAAGGATCCATCGATCGTTCCATTACTGACGAAGATGTTGCTTTCGGTCGAATTCAGGACTGACAATCAGCCGGTTGGGCTTGGAAACGCGCAATACGTGGCCCTTCTCTATCGGACATTGCTGGGACGGGAGCCAGACGGCCAGGGACTTTCTGCTTACGTGTCGAAACTGGACAGCGACAAGGCGAGTGGAGAACAGATCGTGGCGGAATTGATCCATTCGTATGAGTTTCGCTCCAGACACACGGTTCTGTTTGCCAACGAGCCTTAGCTGGCGGTCCAATGATTTTTTTCGGCCGACAGGTCGTGACTGGCGCTGTTTGGGCCGCAGTCGATAGCTGGGGCCGACAGATCGCTATGCTCGGTGTATTTGTGGTGCTGGCGCGGCACCTTGGCCCCGAGGCGTTCGGGATTGCGGCGCTCGCCATGGTGGTGCCCAATATTCTGGCTGCTCCGGTAAACGAGGGGTCTACCTGACGCCATTATCCAGCGGGAGGAAATCGATCCCATGCACCTTGATTCGGCTTTCTGCCTCCTTGCGGCGACAGGCGTTGTGATCACTGCACAATCTGGATATCCGCCGGTGCCATCGCGGCCGCGTTGGACCAACTGCATTTGGAGACGCTCGTAAAAATGGACCAGCGCCATAGGCTGCGGGCTCGATGAAAGTCGTAATCCTGAGCCAGCCTTTTGACACGGTCACGCCCCTGGCCGCGGTCGCCGTTGGTGGCACAAAGTCTCTACGCATTCGACTTTCTCGCCCAAGCCATTCGGACAATACGCCGTCTATCGCCCGACGTGGTCCACACCCAGAATTTTCCGCATGCCCGCCATTCGATAGGGGGCGCCGCAAGCAGCAATCGTGTTGCACATGCATTGTGACTGGCTTGCAGAACTTGACCGCCACGCGATGAACCGAGCCCTCGCGCCAGCGATCTCACCGTCGGTGCTCAGAACATGTCGTGACGGCGGCGCACGTGCTTTGCTGAAATGGGCACAATTTTCGCAGTCCTGCCGAATGGAGCGCCCCCGCGAACCAGGACGTCGCCGTAGCGCGAATACCAGGAAAAGTATTGTTCGTTGGCCGTGTGTCGCCCGAAAAGGCATTCACACGCTGATTGAAGCTTGGCAGACCGTTATCGCGGCCTGTCCTGAAGTCCCGCCGCGAGATCGTCGGCCCCATCGGCAACGCTTCCTCGTGAGTTCCTGATTGACATGAGTGCGGACCGCGAAGTCCGATCTCGCTCGCTTCTACCACAACGGTAGCGCATACCCCGGTCCCTACTATGCCGCGCTGCGCGATGATCCCACTCTGAGCTTCGTTGGCACCCTGCCCTACGAAGAATGGCCGCGCGATATGCCGAAGCAACGCTTCTGATAATCCATCTCTCAGCGAGTCCTTCGGAATGAGCCTGTCGAGGCGCTGTCGAATGGTACTCCTCTCGTAGCCACTCGCGTCAGCGGCATGACCGAAATCGTGGAAGCGACTGGCGATGGCGTTGTGGTTGAAAAGAATGACCCGGAAGCGCTTGCAGCCCATATCATCGGCCTTTCTTGATATGCAGGCGGGCGGCGAACCTGGGACGCCAGGAAGCCGCGCGGGTCGCCGATCTCTATTCGGGGGAAAAAATAGCCCAGTCGACCCGGGACCTGTACGATGAGGCCGTCGTCATCCAACCGTTCATGGCTTGGAAAGCGAAACCGCTCTTTCGCTCAGCGCCGGGCCTTGAACGACGTGAACACCGAGCCCGTGTCATCTCCCCACTCCCAGTTGACGGCGAGTCCGACCCGCAAAATTTGAAGGGCGGCATCGTCGGGATAGATATCGGTGAGGCTTCGCTGCATCACCAGTTCGTCGTCGATCAAGATTGCAAACCGATTTCCGTCGAACGCAACGCGCATGCGAAAAGGTTTTCCCCAAACGACCTTGTCCGCCACATTTGTCCAAACCGCGTCATAAAGTTCCTCAAAGCCGAGCCGCTTGATGAACACCGAAATCGATGCACCCTGGTAGACGTCGTCGAGCCAAGTCGTGACACAAACGTAGTTGTCGCTGTCTTGCCAGAAAAGCAGTCCTGCCCGGCCGCGCTGATCTTGTCCTCGGCGCTCCCCAGGAGGCTCGATTGTGGCCTCGAGATCGGCGAATCCCGGTAGGTCCCATGGCAGCGAATAAAATGTTCGACCTGGGTTCGGTCTGTCTACGCTCGCGCGCACACGCGCGCTGCCCAGCCCATCAACGTCGATGACACCGGTGCCCAGTGTTCTGGCCCATTGCCCGTCGCCCAGCTCCGACGTGCGGCGATCTAGTTCGCCGGCAGTACCGGTAAAACCGTCGGCATAGGACAGGGTTGCTCCGAGTTGGTTCCAAGGTGCCCCCAGAGGCGCCATAAATGGGATGGGAACTTCGCAAGGATGAGCCTCGAAATTATGCCAGCGCGGCTCGCTATCGAAGCTTTTCCATATACCTACTCCGGTAGCGTTCTCGACGGAATCGGCATTGACAGACGCTTCGAAAAGGCGAACCCCGTCAAGAAAGCAGCTCACCTGACCGTTCCAGTCAAGAATCTGGACCGAATGGGTAGAACCGCTGCGCAAAGCGTGTTCCGTACCGGTCGCGATCGTAATCTCTTTGCCCGATTGCTTGCGCACCAAGGTCCATCCGAGCGTCGACAGTTTCAGCACCCAGAAATTGTCGTTGTCCCGAAACCGACAAACAAGACCACACACATCCGAGACGGCGCCAATTGCCAGCAGCCCGTGGATCAATCCTGAAGGGCGACCAGGATCGACGACGGATAGGTTATCGCCAGCGTCCTGCGAAAAATGCCACCGCCCCCCGATTGCAGCGATTTGCCCCGGCCAGCCTTCGACAAGTGCATCGGCGGCGTGGGCGGTGCCAAACAGCGTCGAAAATTGAGGTATCCGCCCGACTTGGACCGCTTGGACGCGTGTGTCGACCCGAAAACCGATCTGGCCAAGTGCCGACTGATGAACACCCGCAAACAGCTTTTCGTCCTTGTTGAAAGGATCGATCGCGATCGGACGCATCATCGGAAAAGCGGCAAGACCGTGGGCTTTTTGGTCGGCGGCCGCATAATAGACAGCGCCCTGCTCTCGCAACGCCACGACATAATAGACATGAACATTCTTTAGGCGCCGAAACGCACTCAGGCATTGCTTTCCTACACGAGCCCACAGCTCGCCGTTTTCGCCTTCTGCGGCATGCACGACAAAGCCGCAGCCCTCTTCCACGGGATTAATCGGCGCCTCACTGGGGAACCAGCCGACAGCCAGGTTCTCGTCGATGTTCGATCCCCGGTAGGTTCTGGAGGTGCTAAGCGTCCACCACCAAAAACGGCGAAGGGTGAGCCTCTTTCGTGGCGCACGTATCAGGGCAACCAGTCGGCCGGGCCATGGGTCAATGCCGGGTCCTCGCAACCAACGGTAGAGCCGCCTGGCGAGGTCATCAGGCAATGGCGATCCCTGCGATGTGTTGTGGCCGTTGGTGATCGAGACCAGTAGCACCAGACCAGCCTCTCGCTGAAAGGGACCATAGGAGATCCCTTGCCGGCCCCAACCTGGCCTGACGAGCGGCTGGAAACGAAGTGCGCCGTGATCGATCGCGATCTGGCGTTCGATGTCACGTCCTCGCCTGACACCTCCCTTGACTGCCAAGGTGCCAATTACCGCACCGCGGGCCCGTTTATCTTGAAAATCGTCTGCGACAAGAACCTCCGGCCGGGCAACGCCGGACCCAGCCTCTTCAGCAGTTTCTACCCAGTCATGACGGTGCAACAACAAGACCCTCCTCACGTCGTCGTACGTTTCGCAGTCCTGGGCAGAAGTCGCGCACTGCCTCGCTTGTCCCATTGATCAGGCTTGCTGTCTCGCATGACGCCCGCCAAGACAGTTCTTAAGCGCCCACCGGCCGCGCCAAGACGTGTTCGACCCGCCATTCCCCATTGCCATAGGAGGCTGGCAGCGGTTTTAATGCGTAGCCTGCAGCAGTCAGGAGTTCCGCGATCTGTCGGGCCTTGCGGTCGAGCCCCTCGCGCGTTGCATCGTCTACCTCATAAATCACCTTCGGACGGTGTCGCCGCAGTGTTTCCGTCATACCGCCCAGGACGTCAATTTCGGCGCCTTCCACGTCGATCTTGACCAGCGAGGGCGGCCTGAGGCCTCGCTGGGCGATGGCATCGTCGATGGCGACTATGCTGACCTCCAGGCGGCCGCTGATGTCCGGCGGTGCTCCCGCCGAGGCAAGCGCGGCGCCGCCGATGTGATGGGCGAGCAGAAGCTGGCCACGGCCGGATGTGGCGCCCGCAGCTTCGGCGAACACCCGTATTGTGTCGAACCCGCTAAGCCGTGCACTCTCTGCGACAGCTGCGGCATTGCGGGGAACAGGTTCGAACGCATAGACTTGACCGCGCGGCCCGACGCGGCGCGCGGCGATGAGGCTGAAGAAACCTATATTCGCGCCGATGTCGAAAAAGGCGTCCCCAGGCGCCAGGTTTGCCGCGATCGCCTGTTGGATGGGCGGCTCGTAGGTGCCGCGAACAAAGTTCGGGTCGGCGCTCTTCGCCACCAGTTTGAGACCGGCGGCCTCTCCCTTGGCTATGACGCGCGCGTCGCTGAACACGCTGAGGAACCTTGCCGTCAATGTCACGCGCTCTTTCCCATTCTTCGACGCCTCGGGGACGGGGCCAGCCCGTGCCGCTCGCCGCGAAGGTGACAGATTGCGCGCCCGGGATCGAGCCCGACAACCGGTTGGCCGGCTCCTACCTCCTCCGACTGATCGCTACTCCGATTGTGGGCCATATCTCATCTTGGGGGTACCTGCCCGGCCTCCCGGTCCGATGGAACGGTGGCATTGTTGCGCGAGACATGGATGGCCTGGGGAGCATCCCACCCCTTCGAAACGATCTCACGATCGCCGTCGCAGTCGAGGTCGACCGTGCGGGCGCCGAGATGACTCTCGACGCCCTCGCCGACCAATTGCTCGATGAACCGCCCGCCTCCCAGATTGCGCCAGAGCGAAAGGCGCAGGGCGCCGCGGTGCTCGCCCATGACGAGGTCCGGCCGGCCATCGTCATTCATATCGGCCACCGAAAGACTGTTGAGCGAGCCGCGCGAGGTGATCTCCTGCTGCTCCCAGTTTTGCTTGATGTCGCCGGCATTGCGCCACCAATAGGCCTTTGCGTGGTCGGCCTGCCCGTTTTCTTCACTCACGACGATGGCGGTTCGTCCCTCGCCGTCCAGATCGGCGACCGCCACGCGGTCCGGATAGACCATGTTGGGGACATTGGCGACGTCGCGGCGCTGCCAGTCGGCAGAGCCATCCCCCGGATTGCCCCACCATGCGATCTCCTTTGCGTTGCCGGTAGTGGCCGCAAGGTCAAGCAGGATGTCGCCGTCGATATAGGCGAACGCGATCCCCTCGTCAGAGGCCTCAGGGCAAATGCGGGTTAGCGGCCCCCCGCCGCCGTGTCGCCGGGGATGGGAAAGTAGAACACTCCGAGACCGCTTGCGACCGCAAGCTCGGCCGGCCCCCTTCGACGATCTGCGACGGGTGCATGGCCCTGCCCGAGATCGTGGCTGGCGGCGGGAACCTCGCCGATCGCATGTTCCTCAAAGCCCCGCGCTGACGCCTGCTGCGCCTGAAGCCACGCCAGGTTCAGTGTCTCGCCCGCCGCGCTGGGCGATCGCTTCCCCGCGTCCGTCGTCGTCAACATCGATTGCCGCGATCGCATCCACTCCCTCGCCGAGCCGGCCTGTTCCCATTCACCTTGCCAGGGATCGGCCGGCCGGCGATACCAGAACGGACCCGAGGCTCCGTCTTGGATGGGACGGCGGTTCATCCAAAACGGGCGGCAAGTAAAGTCGCAGAGGGATCGAAGCCGCACCGCAGTTTTGGCTCGAACCCCGAAGAGGTCATGGCCGCCCCGCCGACTTCCTCCCGAGACGCTTCAGGCCGCCTACGTTCACGCATTAAGCTCGTATCGCGTGAATATCTCGTGCTCGCTCAGCAGCCGATTCAGAAAATCGCCCCCACCTACATCCGCCAGGATAGGCCAGTCGTCGAGTCCCGCTGGCCGCTCGATCTGGGACCGGTGAGCTGCCAGCGCGTGACGTTTTGCATCTATCACGTCGCCGATAAAAGCGTGGGAGTTGAACATCTTAACGCCGCGCAAGCCGGCAAGGGTCCGGACCGTCTGCCGCAATGCGGTGCGATTGAATCCAAGCACTCGATCGTGCAGACGAACCCAGGGCCACTGATACCAGTACCAGACGGGATATTCGAACACGGTCACGCGCCGGCCATACAGTTGCAGCGCGCCTCGGGCGCCAAGATTGGTGGCAACATGGTCCGCGGGCGGCTCTTTTGCATGGGTGACGAACACGCTCTGCGGTTGCCAAACGAAAAGCAACTCAGCGATCGCCTCTGCGATCTTGCCGATGTGATGCTTTGCCGTGCCGTCGGGAACACGCAGGAATCTCACCCGATCGGCCGACCCTCCCAACCGGCAAACCGCCTCGATCGCTTCGTCCTCGCGGGCGATCCGCAGCGCCTCCCTGTCAACCCAATTTGCATGGGATGCCGAACCGTCGGTGACAAAAATAAACCGGACATCGGCGCCCGAGCTAAACTTCTTGCTGGCAACCCCTCCACATCCCAGCGTTTCATCATCCGGATGGGGTGCAATGATGACCGCCGACGCCTGCCAGTCTGCTACATCGAAAGGATGAGACCGGTTACGCAGCGCTCTATCGAGCATAGCGCCAATCGTATGCCTGACGTCATGCATCGATGCTTCCGATCATCCCTTCTTCGGTGTGGTTCAACCCGACCTGCGCATGGTAGCAAAACACTGTAGGCGATTGGGGTGAGAAAACAATGAAGGTAGGAATTCTTGCTGGCGGACTGGGAACGCGGCTAGCGGAGGAAACCGAGATCCGGCCGAAACCAATGGTCGAAATCGGAGCAAAGCCGATCCTTTGGCATATTATGATGCATTACTATGCCTACGGCCACCGCGAGTTCGCCGTCGCGTTGGGGTATAAGGGCGAATACATCAAACGCTGGTTCAGCGACTATGTCGCATTCGATGGCAGCTTGACTGTCAATGCTGCATCGGGAAGCGTCAAGCGCCACTCGAACTCGCTGCCTGACTGGTCCGTCGATCTTGTGGAGACGGGACTGAATACGCTGACGGGCGGCCGCATAAAACGCCTGATCGACTGGATGGGCGACGAGACATTCATGCTCACTTGGGGAGATGGCGTTTCGGACGTCAACCTTGATAAACTGATCGCCTTTCACAAATCGCATGGCAAGCTTGCAACGATGACGGCGGTGCGTCCGCCAGCACGCTACGGGCACATCGAATTCGATGGTCATCGCGTTGTCGACTTCACGGAAAAGCCACAGGCCTCGGAGGGTTGGATCAATGGCGCCTTCTTCGTGCTCGAGCCGGGTATAAAGGACTATATCGACGGCGACGATGTCATGTTCGAACACGCGCCAATGCAGCGGCTCGCGACTGACGGCCAACTGATGGCATATCGCCACGAATCCTTCTGGCAATGCATGGACACCATCCGCGAAAAGCATCTCCTTCAGAAATTGTGGGACAGCGGGCAAGCGCCCTGGAAAACATGGGAATTGATCGATGAAAGTTCTGGTTACAGGCCACCTCGGTTACATCGGTTCCGTCCTGACTCCGATGCTGCTTGAACGCGGCCATGACGTCACGGGCCTGGACAGCGACATCTTCCGGTCATGCACTTTCGTAGGAACGTTGGCCGAAGTGCCGACGATCGAGAAAGACATCCGCGACATTGAAATCGACGACGTCGCCGGCTTCGACGCGATCATCCATCTCGCCGGACTGTCAAACGATCCGTTGGGGGACTACCGACCCCTGCTTACCGAGGAAATCAACTGCGGCGCTTCGGTCAGGCTCGCGCAACTCGCCAAGGCCGCCGGCGTCCAGCGGTTCCTGTATGCTTCCTCTTGCAGCAATTACGGCGCGGCCGGCGACAGCTTTCTAACTGAAGATGCTCCCTTCAACCCGGTTACGCCTTACGGCGCCTCGAAGACGAATGTGGAGCGAGCGGTCGCCCCGATGGCGGATCAATCATTCAGCCCGACGTTCCTGCGTGCGTCGACTGCATACGGCCTGTCGCCTCGCATCCGCTTCGATCTCGTAGTCAACAACCTGACCGCCTGGGCCTACACGACCGGCCTGGTCTACCTCAAGAGCGACGGCTCGCCATGGCGGCCGATCGTCCACGTGGAGGACATCGCGCTGGCCTATATCGCGGTACTCGAAGCCGAGCGAGAGCTGGTCCACAACGAGGCATTCAATGTCGGCTTGACCACGGAAAACTATCAGATTCGAGAGATCGCGGAGTTGGTGCAAACGATCGTTCCCGATAGCCGGGTGAAGTTCGCGCCCGACGCCGGGCCTGACAGACGGTGCTATCGCGTCGACTGCACCTATATTGGTCGCCGCCTGCACGGGTTTAAGCCGCAATGGACAGCGCGGCGCGGTATCGAACAGCTCTATCACACATTTCGAGCGGAAGGCCTTGCACTTGGGGATTTCGAGGGCGAGCGGTTCAAGCGCATCGCCCATGTGCAGAAGCTGATCCAAGATGGTGAACTGGATACCGATCTGCGTCGCACGCCGCAATTAGCGGTAGCGGTTTGAACAAACACAGCCGGGAGCCATGGCCATGATGATTGCTGGTGCAGCCTCTGTAACCGAGCAGGTTTGCCGCTCCTGCGGCGGAAGTCACATCGACACTTTCCTGAAGCTCGGCACGACGCCCTTTGCCGATCGGCTTTCCCTCAAGGTCGACGACGGCGAGGACGAGCCTGTCTTTCCGCTCAGTGTGGTCGTGGTCGAGTAGGTCAGCAATTCGGCTTTCGCCCTCAGAGATCCGGGCGTGCGGCTTTCCCGAAGCCGGCTCTTCCCGACCCGCGCGCCGTCAGGGTCTCGAACTCCGACCAGCCATACGCCGGCTTTCGCCGGTTTTCTGGATGCGTCGCGCAAAATCCGGTCGCCGCGTCGCGTTACGATCCCGACGCCACCGCCTCGCCACCAGCAATGTGTTGCGAATTGATCCTTTGTCGGAACGGAAAGAAGTCTTGCAGTCGTCTGCGTCAGATGGCAGCGAAGATGCTGCGCCGCCGCGTCCATTTCACCCCAACATCCTGCTCTTGGCTCAACGCCGTCGAGGGCTTCTTCGCCAGACCCACCCGGCGCAGGCTCAAGCACGGCGTCTTCCATTCCGTTGTCGATCTTCAGGCCGCCATTAACCGCTTCATCTGCGAATACAATGCCGAGAACCCGCGACCATTCATCTGGAAAGCCAACCCCGATGACATCATCGCCGCCCGAAACCGCAGGTTCCAAACGTTGGAATCAATCCACTAGGTCGTGAGGCACGTACCTTCGAAAGGATGAATTCGGCTCTCAAAGGACGAACTTACAATGCCCATCGGCGGCCTCTAAGCTCACTTTGACGCGCTCTGCCCAAAAACTGGTCTCCTTGCTGAGATCGCAATGCCCGACGCAAGAGATCACTTCTCGAAGGCTATCAAATGAGTGATTTCGACTTACGAAGGCCCAACACTCTAAGCTTCTTCCGGCTATTCTTTGCGTCGCTTGTTATTATATCCCACTCGCCGGAACTTATAGATGGGAACTCGAATCGCGAGGTGCTGAAGAACATCTTCGGTACATTGACCTCCGGCCAGGTAGCTGTTTACGGATTTTTCTTCATTAGTGGATTCCTCGTGCTCGACAGCGCGATGCGAAGCAGCATCTACGCCTTCATGTCCCGACGTGTACTTCGTATAGTTCCTGGATTTGTTGTGGCATACTTGATCAGCATTAGTCTGGTATTCTGGCTGGGAGGTGGTGACTTTGATGAACTATCTCCGAGCCAGTGGGCGGCTAAGCTTTCCAAAATGGCGCTCTTGCTGAATCCGGCGCAGGTAGGATCGGCGTTTGCCGGGTCCCATGCACCAGATGTTAATGGATCACTATGGACTATTGCATACGAGTTTCGCTGTTATGTGCTTGTGGCAATTGTGGTATTCTGTCTCGGTCGCGTTACGCTTGTCTTTTCGATCATGTCAATGTCACTGGCCATAATCCTCGTTAGTTCCATTTCGCAGGGTGTCTACTTTCGCTACGACCTTGGAAACTTTGAGCCCATCGGTAACGTGGACGATGCCGTACGTTTTACGATGATATTTTCCATTGGGGCGTTGTTTCAGCTGCTCAAGGAGAATGTGAGGAGGAGCAATCGGGTAGCGCTTTTGTGCTGTTTCCTTCTCATAGGCGGGATGTGCTCGGAACGGCTAGCGCCCCTCGCAGTGGGCGTGTTTGGAGGTTATCTGGTCCTGTATTTGGCGTTTCTAAACGAGAACAGCGTCTTAAATTCGATTAACCGAAGGAATGATATATCGTACGGCGTGTATCTCTACGCATGGCCGATTCAGAAGCTACTGATCATGTATGTTCCGGCAATCACGCCTACGCAGCTAACGATCTTGACCTTGCCTATAGCAGTCTGCGCGGGCTTTCTCAGCTGGCATCTTGTTGAGAAACGCGCGATCCATATTCGGCTGCCGATCCTCCGCACTGCATAGTTCGGCTGTCGTTGGGCCGGTGCCCATGTTTGAAGACGACCTCGGTCGAAGGCGACGGCTCCGCCCGTCGGATAGACGCGGTTTCGCTCGCCGGACCGCCATCACATGCTCGACGTGCCGGTTCCCATTGGCGTAGAAGGCGGGCAGAATGGTTACCCCTAGTCCATCGATGCCATAAACGACGCGATCGCCCGGGACCTTCAGCTGAAGCCCCTCGCGCCTGGCGTCGTCGAGTTCATAGATCACCTGTGGGCGGTGCGCACTTAGGACCGACCGCTTCGGCGAACACGCAGATGGTGTCGACCTGTTGGGCCGAGCGCTCTGCTCAATCGCGGCAGCGCTTTGCGCACCGGTTCAGATGCGTAGGCGCGCCCTGCCGCCCCCCACGCGGGCGCGCCGCAATCGATGTCGTAGACAACGTCACCTGCGTTCAGGTTCGATGCAAGTAGCTGCTGGACCGGCGGCTCGTAGGCGCCCCGCGCAAAATCTGGGTCGCGCCTCTCGTTACGATCCTGAGGCCACCCGCCTCGCCACCAGCAATGCGTTGCGATTTGGAGAACAGATTGCGGAGCGTTACAGCCAGGTTCACTCGGCCTCTCTCCGCCCTTTGGGCTGGGTGCCCCTGACGCCCGTTACGGAAGAGAACGGCGGGGCCTGACGGGCCTATTTATTTCAATCCGACATGGGTTGGCCGTAGACCGATACGCTCACTGGGTTGAGCGCTACACTGAGGGTCGCCGCATGAGCATCACATCGGCCTACAAGCTGCGAGGCACTTAGCGATCGCCGCCCACCGCTAAGGCTCAATGGCTCACGATCTTTGTGGAGATCCGCGTGCCTGGGCGCAGTTTCTGATAGACGGACTTGAGCCGTTCTGCGCGCGCCTCCCACGAATACAGCTCGACGGCACGCTTGCGCCCCTCGTTTCCCATTTCGCTTGCCCGGACGGTATCCTCCAGCATCGTGATCAATGCCTGGGCGAGTTCGCCAGGAGCATCGACTTCGACCAGCATCCCGGTGCTGCCAGCTAGAATGGATTCACACATCCCGCCCACGCGCGTTCCAACCACCGGTATCCCGCAGGCCATGCCCTCCACGACCGATATTCCGAAGCTCTCGCTGAGTGACGGATTCACCACAATGTCGGCCTCATGGTACGTCGCTACGAGGTTCTTGTGGGGCACGTTGCCCACGAAGTGAACTCGATCACGTAACCCGTGGCTCTCGATGAGTTCTTCTAAGTGTTCCCGATATTTGCAATTGCCCCAGCGATCGTAGAAACGGCTCAACGCGGTAACCCGCGGATCCGACGAGAGGCTGGTCAGGAAGTCCGCCGGGAGCGGAGAATGCGGCCCTGCGATCCGAAGTTCCACGTCCGCGAACCTGGTCGCAACCTCACTGAAGGCCTCGATCAGTGTGTGTAGCCCCTTCTCTGGCGACACCCGCCCAACGAACAGGATGACATGTCGGGTTCTGGTGGATGCGGAAGCCCGCTGCTCGCTCGGCCGAAAGTAAGAAACGTCCACGCCATTACCGACAGTGGCAACGACGCCAGGATAGTCCGGGAATGCAGAACGAAAGGTGCTTGCGATGTGGTCGCTGACGGCGACTACAGCATCCACCACCTTGAGCTGACGGGCCACCTGATCGCGGTCACGCTGTGACAGCCACTCACACTGCATCTCAAGCACGAGCCGATGAGATGAGCTGGCTGCTTTCAGTTCCCGGCACCATGCCCAGTAATTCATCAAATGGACGATATCTGGTTGATCGACGGCGAGGTAGCGACGAACCTTGTTACGATATTGCGAGTGGTCATCGGCCTTCCGATCCAGCCGCAGCCAGCGCGCCAGGCGCGGAAAATGGTGGATGATCCGCTGCAGCGCGCGGTCGCGCCGCGCCGCAGCCCGCCGCACCGCGAACGGCAGGTCCGCGGGCACCGTATCGTCTCGATAATGCTTGCCATAGAGCGTAATCTGCAGGCCTTCGCCGAGCCGCAGCGCCGTATTGTAGACGATCAGACCGATTGAGTTTTGAACAGGCGGAAAAAGTCTATCGTACGGCTGACCGACGTATACGAGCTTCATGTCACTCCCCACCGTCAGCTCGTTCAGGCGACTCTTCTAAGTGCAGGGCGGTCTTCGGGTCGGGAGAGGTGGTCGGCGAGGCGGCGAATGCCCTCTTCGAGCGGCACCAGGGGACGGTTCAATATAGCCTTCATCTTGTTCGTGTCAGGACAGCGGCGCGTCATGTCGCCCTCCGCAAGGGGCGGTCGGAATTCCAACTTCGATGACGAGCCCAGCACTTCGATGACAAACTCGGCCAGCTGTCGAATGCTCATTTCCACGTCGCTGCCCACGTTGATCACTTCGTTCTCGTGCGCGCGCGTTCGATGAACCGCGATGCAAGCGTCAACCGTGTCGTCGACATAGCAGAAGGTGCGGGTCTGCGAACCGTCCCCGTAAATCGTGAGGGGCTCGCCGCGCTGGGCGGCACGCACAAATCGCGGCAGAACGAAATCCTCGCTCTGACGTGGTCCGTAGGTGTTGAAGAAGCGAAAAATGGTAAATGGCAGTCCAAACTCACGCTGAAAAGTGCGCAGATAGACCTCTCCAAGATTCTTCACCACTGCATATGGCAGACGAGAGTTAAGCGGCGTGGTGCTCTCGTTTTGAGGAATCTCGAAAGGCTCGCCATATACCTCCGATGACGAAGCGAAGTAGACACGCTCGGCGCCGGTGTTCTTGCATAGCCTCAGCACGTTCTCGATACCGGTGATGTCGCGCAGCACGAGCAACGGATTTGCCAAAGTCCGCTGCACACCGACCACGGCTGCGAAGTGGAAGACGTGGGTGAAATGGAAGCGGTAGAACAACGACGAGATGTCGTCGAAATCGTTCGCATCCGCCTTTACTACGGTCAGATTGCCCGCGTCTATTTGTACCTTGTCTCGACTTCCGGTCGACAGGTTGTCAGCGACGACCACCTGGGTCTGAGGTAGCTTGACCAACGCGCGAGTGAGGGCGCTGCCGATATTGCCCGCTCCACCAGTTACCAGGATCGATTGCATCATATTCCCCACCTCAACCGAACAGTTTAATCGTCTGACGCAGTGTGCGTCCCTTCGCCAAACGCGACATCTTCGATCTCGCGAGCGAAGGTGGCTCCTAGATCCTTTAGGACGTCGCTTGAAAGTTAAATGTGGCAGCGCCAGGTTTATTTGACAACGTGGCTTGGGGTAAGCATTTCGGCTGTTCTCCCAATGGTGCAATCCATGCTATTTTCAGCTCTGGGGCTGGCTAAGCGCATACATTTTGCTGATTGCTGTGAACTGCTTCCCCGCGGTAATTGAGGCGATCCTTTATTGTCGACATTGAAGCGAAAGTTGCCAGCATCTCATGCAAACTGCTCCAGATCTTCAGGAACTGGTTAACCGCATCCGAACGCGGGACTACACCATTGGCATCATGGGCCTCGGCTACGTTGGCCTGCCGCTCGCCATGATCTCGCTGGACGCGGGGTTCAAAGTCATCGGTTTCGACATCGACGCGTCTCGGGTTGCACTTCTTAACCGCGGAGAAACAGGCATAGATCATTTGCCTGGTGCTGCCATCAAAGTGGCTGTCGACAGCAAGCGGTTTCGCGCCACCAGCGATTTCGCCGACCTAAGCGAACCTGACGCGATCTTGATAGCGGTGCCAACGCCGCTTACCAAAAACCGGGAGCCGAACCTGTCGTTCGTCGAAAACAGCGCACGTGCGATCGCGGAGCGGCTGCGCCCTGGTCAACTTGTCGTTCTGGAGTCGACGACCTGGCCAGGAACGACGCGGGAGGTCGTGCAGCCGTTGCTCGAGGCGACGAATCTTTCTCTGGGAAAGGACTTTTTCCTCGCCTATTCGCCCGAACGGGTGGACCCAGGCAACGACGTACACACCACCGCCACAGTTGCAAAGGTGATAGGCGCCGACGATCCATCGTCCCTACAAGTTGCAAAGGAACTGTATGATCAGATCATCGTGCAAACCGTTCCCGTTGCCTCCACCGCAACGGCAGAGGCTGTGAAGCTGACCGAGAACATATTCCGCTCTGTGAACATTGCGTTGGTCAATGAGCTAAAGGTGATTTTTGACAGGATGGGCATCGACGTCTGGGAGGTCATCGAAGCCGCCAAGACCAAGCCGTTCGGATATATGGCGTTTTATCCAGGCCCCGGCCTCGGCGGGCACTGCATCCCGATCGACCCATTCTACCTGACCTGGAAGGCAAGAGAGTACGAAGTAACAACACGCTTCATTGAGCTTGCCGGTGAAATCAACACGAACATGCCGCATTATGTGGTTGACCGCCTTGTGGAGGCCTTGGACCGGCGAGCGAGCCGCGGCCTGAGCGGTTCGCGGATCTTGGTGATCGGGATGTCCTACAAGAAAAACGTGGGTGACACACGAGAAAGCCCATCGTTGAAGCTGATCGACATCATGGAGCGACGCGGGGCAGTCGTTGATTACCACGACCCCTACGTACCGGAGATACCCGGAACAAGAGAGTACGCCAACCTGGCAGGTCGCCCCTCTGTGGACATCTGCGCTAGCAGTTTGGCATCGTATGATGCCGTTGTCATCTCGACAGATCATGATGCGATTGATTGGCACAACATCACCAAGCACGCAAAGCTGGTGCTCGATACCAGAAATGCTTGTGCGCGCAGTCAGTCACGCACCGACAACGTCGTAAAGGCATGAGCGTCCCGACTTGCGCACTGCCTTGGTCAACCTGCTAGCGACAACGTCGAATAGTTTAACACGCCGAGCGGTTGAATTCATTCAGCGCAGCGCAATTTTCCCGGACTTGAGCGTCGAGGCATGAGCGCCGGCGCAGCCGTGTAAACAGGTGGAGCCGGCCGAGCTCGCTACGGTTCATGCTGCGCCGGCCGATGCTCCCACCGTCAGCGGGCCTTTTGGTCGCCATCAGCATCCTTGCCGACCGCGTCATTCCGCCAGACATGGATCGCTTCGAATGCGTCCCATGCGATCGACACAATGTCGAGATCCCCGTCACCGTCGAGGTCGACCGTCCTTGCTCCCAGATGGCTTTCCATCCCTTCGCCGACCAGCTGCTCGATGAACCCTCCCCCACCCAGATTATGCCAGCTCGAGAGGCGAAGTGCGCCGCGATGCTCGCCCATGATAAGATCCGGCCTGCCGTCCCCAGTCATATCGGACACTGAAAGGCTATTAAGGGAACCGCGCGAGGTGATTTCGTGTTGCTCCCAGTCGGAGGAGCTGTCGCCGGGGTTTTGCCACCAATACGCCTTAGCGCTGTCGGCATTGCCATTTTCCTCGGTCACGACGATGTCCGCACGTCCATCGCCATCAAGATCGGCGGCCGCGACGCGGTCGGGATAGACCATTTCAGGAACTTTTCCAACATGCCGAAGCTCCCAGTCTGGCGAGCCGTCACCTGGATTGCGCCACCATGCGGCCGTCTTTGCATCGCCGGTCGTGGCGACAAGGTCAAGTAGACCGTCGCCATCGATATCGGCGAATGCGATCCCTTCATCAGACGCTTCGGCGCAGATGCGGGTGCGCGGCCATGGCTCGACTGTTGGATCGTCAGGAATCTTAAAATAGAAAACCCCACCCCCACTCGAGACCGCCAGCTCCGGCTTTCCACCCTTTACGACCTGGGCTAGGGCATGGCCCTGAGAGCCGAGCTCATGACTGGCGGCGGGAACCTCTCCGATCTCGTGCTCTTCAAAGCGGTGCGCTTCAATGTCCTCGGCATGGAGCCACACCAGGTGCAGAGCCCTGCCTTCGCCGCGCTGTGCTATGACCTCCCCGCGCCCGTCACCATCGAGATCCAGGGCTGCGACCGCGTCCACACCCTCGGCAAGCGGTGTCCGTTCCCATTCTGTGTTCCAGGCTTCGGACGGTTGACGGTACCAGAACGGACCCGAGATGATGTCAGTGAGATCATCACCATCCATGGCGGAAAAAGCGACCCCAAAGGAGCGGACGTGCCCGTTCGTGATACGATGATAGGTCCAGCGGTCGAGGCGGACCGATGCAGGCGGATCCAGCCGATTGATCCACACTCTGACAGGCGGGTTGCCCACCCAGTTCGCCCCATAGATGTCAAAATCGCCGTCCCTGTCGACATCGGCGACGACGCCGTTGTGGAGACCCACATCGTCGATCACTTGACGGGCCCAGCGCGTTCCTCGCCCGTCGACATTGTAATGAATCGCGAGCTTGCGCTCCTCAGTCGTATGCATCTGCCCGACAACGACATCGTTGTCCCCGTCTCCGTCCATATCGGCGGCCTGCAGCGTATGGGCGCCCGCGACAGAAGGCTGAATGACATGGCGGATCCAGCGGCCCGTCGGTCCGGCGAGGGGCTGGAACCAGGCGACGTCGTCAGTGTGCTCGGAACTTGAAGTCAGAATGTCGGCGCGGCCGTCCTGGTCAAGGTCGGTGACGAGCGCCTTGAATGCAGGATTGAACGGACCAAGCTCATAGCTGCGCCATAGTGCTGCATCGCGTGCTGCCGCTGCGCCCGGATTCGACGCCCATACTCCGTGCAGGACGAGATCGACATCAGCATCGCCGTCAATATCACCAATTGCCATTCCCTCTTCGCCAAGGTTGAAGAAAAAGCCCACGCGGGCCCAGGAGTTGGGGCTTTCTTGGAAGAAAATCATCACTTCGCCAGGCGCCCGTACGACGATATCAACGAGGCCGTCCCCGTCGAAATCAGCCGCCTTGATGTCTTTGCCCCAGCTGCCGACTGCACCGATTTCCCGACGATTCCAGCTGGGACCGTGGGTCGGGTTACCATTCGGCCGCGGGTTCTCGAACCAGACGAGATTGACAGCATCGGGCCCATCGGCCGTGACGATGTCGGGATCACCGTCCCCGTCGATGTCGGCAAGCACTCCGTCGGTGGTGAACTCGACGCGAGGCCTCGCGATTACGGTGTGAACCAGATCGGGCCACCGCCACCAAGACATCGCATCCTCGGGGAAGCCGCCAAGGACGAAATCTAGTCGACTGTCGCCGTCTATATCGCCAACAAGCTTTACGTCTCCTGAATAGGGGGCAATCTCTTTGCGTTCAAAAACAAGACCCGACTGTAGAATTTCTTCGGGAGGCCCCTGTCCCCGAGCGGCTTCGCAACTTGCGAGGGTGTACCCGATCACCAGGACCGCGATCAGGCGGCCGAACATGCTAAATGTTGATTTCGCAGCGTGTGAACATTTCGTAGTCGGCCAGCGACCGCCCGACGAAATCTCCCCCTGACAAGTCCGACAGCGTCCGCCATTCATCTTGGTTCTCCAGGCGCTGCATCTGCGCGCATGCGCCGCCAGCGCTTCCCGCGTTACGCCGATAACGTCGCCAAGACAGGCGAGGCTATTGAAGGTGGACGACGCAATGGTACCAATCCAGACTGGATACTCTAATACCGCAACAGGGCGACCATAAGCACGAAGCGCCGCGCGAACTGCTGCATTGACGGCGACATGATCAGAAGTCGGATCCTTTGCATAGTTCACGAAAACGCTCCGCGGCCGCCATGATTTGAGCATCGACACGACCGCATTTGTTATCTCATGAACGTGATGATTGGCCGCCCCGCCTGGAAGGCGTAAGAATGTAATACTTTCGGATGCGCCCAGACGATGCACTGCTTCTATGGCTCCGGCCTCGCGTGTCCGCAAGGTTTCAGGATGCCTAAGGTCGCGGTGAGGAGACGGCGCCATCGGTGACAAAAAACAAACGGACCTGGGCACCCGAGGCAATCTTTTTGGCCGCAACGCCACCGCAACCCAGCATCTCATCATCCGGATGCGGCACAACAACGACAGCCGACGCTGACCAGTCGCCTACCTCAAACGGCCTAAGTCGCAGTCGGAATTGACTAGCAAGCATGGTGCTGAAGGTCCGCCTAATCCACATTGGTGCGCTTCCATCATCCGTTCGCTCGCATTGTTGAACGCCGATCGCCCATGGTAACAGAACTCACTGGCGTTCGAGGCCTGTGTTTGTTGGTGGGGAAGACTTTTATGAAAGTGGGTACCCTCGCGGGAGGATTTGGGACACGGCTGGCCGAGGAAACCGAGAGCCTGCACGCGTTCAAGCCGCAATGGACGGCCCGACGCGGCGTCGCGCAGCTCCACGAGGCATTCGGCACTGTTGGTCTTTTGCTTGAAGAGTTCGAGGGGAGCGCTTCAAGCGCATCGCCCACGTGAAAAAGCTGATCCGCGATTGCGAACTGGACGAGCACCTGGTCTCGTTCCCGTTCTAGCCAAAGCAGACTGAGCCGGGCTAAGGGGGACGATATGGACATGATGTGCCTAGATGCGAAGTCGGTGACCGAGCGGGCCTGCCGATCTTGCGGTGGAAGTGGCATTGAGACGTTTCTCGAGTTCGGTAAAACGCCACTGGCCGATCGCCTTCTCACCAGCAGCGACATCAGCGAACCGGAGCCCATTTTTCCGCTGCGCGTCGCGTTCTGCAAAGACTGCAGCCTCGTCCAGATCACCGAGACGGTGAATCCGATAATCCTTTTTGCCGATTCTTATCCATATTATTCTTCTTTCTCCCCTGCTCTCTTGAAGCATTCGCGTGCGAATGCGCTTGATCTGATCAACCGTCGCGGTCTTGGCCCGGAGAGCCTTGTCATCGAATTGGCGAGCAATGATGGTTATCTGCTGAAGAACTACGTCGAAGCGGGAATCCGGGTGCTCGGAATTGATCCCGCCGACGGACCTGCCGCCGCTGCCGAGAGGGTCGGCGTGCCCACGCGCTGTGCGTTCTTCACCCGCGATCTCGCTGAAACGCTGCGCGCGCAAGGCATGCGCGCGGACATTGTCCATGCCAATAACGTGCTCGCCCACGTGGCCGACACCAACGGATTTGTGGCAGGAATTGCCCGACTTCTCAAGGATGACGGTGTGGCGGTTATCGAGGCACCCTATGTCGAACCTTTGATCGAACATTGTGAGTTCGACACGATCTATCACGAGCATCTTTGCTATTTTTCAGTTACTGCACTGGACAAGCTGTTTCGCCGTCACGGGCTTTACCTCAACGAGGTCAAGCACCTTTCAATCCACGGCGGTTCGCTGCGCCTTTACGTGGAAACGCGCGAGAACGTGGGTGCGACAGTAAAGGAACAACTTGCCCATGAGGCCTCGCGAGGGATCGATGCAATCGGCTATTTCCGCGATTTCTCCACCAAGGTCGACGCGCTGAAGCGCGACCTTTCCACGCTCTTGCGCCGGTTAAAGTCGCAGGGTGCCACGATTGCCGCCTATGGAGCGGCAGCCAAGGGAGCAACGCTGATTAACACCGTCGGCATCGGGTGCGACCTCGTGGACTTCGTCGTGGATCGCAACGTCCATAAACACAACAAATATATGCCCGGACAGCGCCTGCCGATCCGCTCGACTGAAGCGCTTCTCGAGGTGCAACCCGATTACGTCCTTCTCCTTGCTTGGAATTTCGTAGACGAAATTCTCGATCAACAGGCCGAGTATCGTGCACGCGGCGGAAAATTCATCCTCCCCGTCCCAACGCCGAGAATCATATGACAAAACAGGCGGACCGCGCGCAAATGGCTTGCCTGAAAGCCGATGGACCGACGCAGTCGGCGGGTTCCATTCGAACCGATTGCTTGGTCTGCGGTCAGCGAAATCTGCTCAATTCGGTGCTATTCGAAGCGTTGCCCCTGCTCTGCAACGCGCTTTGTGCGGACGCGGCATCGGCGCGCGCGGCACAGACCGGCAGATTTGCGACTACCTTCTGCCTCGGCTGCACGCACGTCTTCAATGCCTCATTCGAGGAAAATCGCATTGGTTATACGCAAAGCTACGAGAATTCGCTTCATTTCTCCCCCCGTTTCGTGGCGTTTGTTGAAACGCTGGCCGAGCGCCTGAGCAGGACCTACACGCTCTCCGGGAAGACGATCGTCGATATTGGATGCGGCAAGGGGGATTTCCTGAAGCGGCTAAGCTTGATCAGCGGTGCGCAGGGAATCGGTTTCGACAAGAGCTTCGAGGACAATCGGGGGGAGGTGGTCCCTGGCGTACGATTTATCAACGACTGGTTCGGCGATTCCTACGCGGATTTGCGTCCGGACCTAGTGGTATGCCGCCAGGTTCTCGAACATATCGCCGAGCCGGTGAAATTCCTGCGCGCCCTTCGCGCCCATCCGGGCATCGGACCGGAGACGGTGTTCTTCTTTGAAGTCCCGAATGTCCTTTACACGCTCCGAGATATGGGAATCTGGGACCTCATTTATGAGCACGCCTCCTATTTCACGCCCGCTTCGCTGAACGCGGCGTTCGAGACAGCTGGCTTTCGAGTGCTGGATGCAGGGACGTCTTTCGGCGAGCAATATCTTTACATTGAGGCGCGGCCGGCTGCCCCCAAGTACGCTACTTCCGTTGACAGCCGCGAGATCGAGATGCTCGTCCGCGATTTCGAGCGCGCCTATCGCGACAAGATCGAGCGATTGGGTGGTTACATCGCGAGGCGCAATCCCCAGCAGACCGTCGTCTGGGGAGGGGGATCGAAGGGCATTACATTCGTCAACGTGGTGCCAGGCGCCGATCGGATCCGCGCGATCATCGACGTGAATCCGCACAAGCAAGGTCGCTTTGCCCCAGGAACCGCCACTCCGGTCCTTGCTCCGGAGGCGTTGCGCGGCCAGCCAGTCGAATCAATCATCGTCATGAACCCGCTCTACCGCGAGGAGATCACCAGTCTCGTAGCGGAGCTCGGCTTCACACCGGAGATTGCGGTTGCATGAAAGTTCAATTCAACCGCGGCG
The DNA here is from genome assembly GCF_055811635.1 of Mesorhizobium sp. WSM4806. Lineage (NCBI taxonomy): Bacteria > Pseudomonadati > Pseudomonadota > Alphaproteobacteria > Hyphomicrobiales > Phyllobacteriaceae > Mesorhizobium > Mesorhizobium sp. WSM4806. The sequence goes on from NZ_JBVVQZ010000001.1 coordinate 173,737, forward strand.
GCACGAAAGCGCAGAACGGGATTGGCAGGGGATACTCCAATGACCGTGCCGGTCGGGATCAACACGGCCATTCCACCAAGGGTCATCGGACTTTCTCGTCTCGTTATAGCCCGACAATCTGGCAGAGAGCGCTCTCACTTTGATTGCCGCGGGCACCTCGTTTGCCCTTGAATATCAGCCAGCGCGGAAAGAGGTAGCTCCCGCTTCTTGATCGCCTGTGCGGATGGGCGTGTGGGACGCGGGATGGTCCATCGGTAATCGGGCTGCACCAAACTGCCCGGAGGGGCGTAAGACATACGTCGTTTGGGGACGTTTACGTTCCCACGCTCCGGCGTAAGGTTTGGCAAGATGCACTCGAACGAATTCGAATCCCGGCGACGCGCCCGCAGCGATAACATCAGGATATCAGCCTTAACACCGCCTAATTTGATTGCGCTACAAAGAGGATTTCCAGAGGAGCTGCCTATGACCAATAAGAACTGGAAGCAGCCATCCTTCCTCGCCAACCACAGCATCCTCAGCCATGCGTGCTTGTGGGGTGGTGCAATAGAATGACGAGCAAGCATGCGAAACGCCATCTGTGTCCCGCGACAACTCTGCGTTCGCGAGATTCCAGCTCGATAAACGGTAGCCGGAGAGAGATCGACGGCTCTCCTTTTTATTCACGTAGACCAGGCCAGATCGCTAGCGGCGCAGCTGTGAGACGACGACGGAAAGCCTTGACTGCGCGATCGAAAGTCGCAGTTCCGTCCTCCAACGGGCAAAGAGACATGCGATGACATCGATCGGCGCGAAGATTGTCACCGGCGCAGCTTGGACAGCAGTCGAAACATGGGGGCGGCAAGCAGCCATGTTTGCCGTTTTTGTCGTATTGGCCAGGCACCTCGGACCTGAAGCATTCGGCCTCGCCGCCCTCTCCATGGTTGTACCCGTCATTCTTGCTGTTCCGGTCACGACCGGAATACCGGAGGCACTCATTCAGCATCCTAAAATTGAGTCCTTACACTTTGACTCGGCCTTCTGGCTTCTCGCCGCGAGCGGCGCGGTGATTAGCGGGCTCATCTGGATGTCTGCCGGTTTGATTGCTGCATCGTTCGGACAGCCCATTCTCGAAGATCTCATCCGCTGGAGCAGCGTGGTCGTCGTAATCCAGGCCCTCTCGTCGGTACCTGCGGCTGTGTTGAAGCGCCAACTCGAGTTCCGCTTGTTCGCGTTGCGTACGCTTGCCGGCACCGTCGTCGGCGGCACACTCGGCATCGTCTTGGCAATAGGCGGTTTCGGCGTATGGAGCATGATTTGGATGCACCTTGCAAAAGCGACTGTGGAAACCGCTGTCCTGCTCGTTGGCAGTTCTTGGCGACCCCGTCTGACCTTCTCCTATGCAAAGGTTCGTGACCTATTAGGATTTGGTGGCCCGCTTATCGTCCAGACTTTTTGGAGTTTTTTGAATGAGGAAATTCCAAAGGTCCTACTCGGTACGTTCTTCGGCCCCCACGCGGTTGGAGTCTATGCTCTCGCCCGTCGTCCGCTCGACCTTCTGGTGCAAGTATTCCTCAGTCCGCTGATGGCTGTCACTATGCCCACCGTGGCACGGATTCAAGATCAACCCGAAAAGATCGACCGCTTCTTCAACACGACCGTCCGCATCGCCGGGATAGCGGGGTTTCCTGCATTCATCGGATTTGCCGCGATCGCACCGATCGCGGTTCCCTTTATCTTCGGCCCGCAATGGGCCAGCGGGGTCGTCGCTGTCCAGATTCTCATGCTGCTGGGCCTGCAACGCACGATTGACAGCCTCTGCGCGTTTACGATCCTTGCAATGGGTCACTCCAGGTTGATCCTGAAGTTGAATATAGCCTACTCTGTTGTCGCAACGATGCTGTTGTCCGTCACTGCGCAGATCAGCCTCGAGATGACAATGGTGGCGCTCGTAGCCTGCGGCCTGGTCCTCCTACCAATCTTCCTCTTCTACGCTCAGCGCATTGCGCGTATCGACGTGCTGAGACCCCTTGAGATCTTCCCACGACTGGCTCTCGCCGCCCTCCTGATGTTCGGCGCCGTCAGCGCGTGGCTAAGCAGCGCGCCTGAGCACGCCTCACAGGAGACGCTTCTTATTAGCGCAATTGTCCTTGGAGCCGCTGTCTATTGTACGGCTCTCTTCGTGCTGGTGCGCTCTGACCTGTTCAATGCGCGAGACTTGTTCCTCAGGCTTCGCGGCTAGTTTGGTGTCGGGCGCGACCTGTAGAAGAACCCGGGGAAATAGGAGCCCTTCCAGCCGGCGCCGGTGGCGCCCCCAACCTCTCGGCGGCAAAGCCAATCATCTCGCGCAAGAGATCGGAATCCGGAGTCTTCTCCTCGAGCGCGCGCAAGTTCTGTCGATGACCACCGCAAAGCCGCTCGATCGCAACAGCGCTATCGAGGGCGCGCTCGCGAGCGGCGGGCCGAGCTACACCACCTGTGGGGACGCGACCGTGACCAGTACCTCTTCATCGAAGCAAGCCTCCCGAAACCGGGATGACCGCTGGTCTTTCAAGACTGGAAGGATTGATACGTTGGTCCGCCGCTTCGACCAAACTATCGCGACAAAGTCGCCTGGTGGCGCGATTACCCATTACCTTGCCTGGGGTGCGGGATCAAACGGTATCACTTTCGTCAACGTCGTTCCCGAGGGCGCGCGGATAAGCGCTCTGGTCGACGTCAACCCGCACAAGCAAGAGCGCTTTGCTCCAGGCACAGGCACAGCTGTGGTTGCGCCGGAGAGCCTGCGCGGCCGACCCGTGCGGTCAATCATCGTGATGACCGCTCTATCGAGACGAAGTTGCCCAGGCGGCACACAAGCTTGGTCTCGCGCCCGATATCATCGTTGCCTGAGCCGGCGACCCAGACTTTGCGGCTGACGGCCTGACTTAACCACTCCTTCGACGTCGATCCGTTGCAGGTTGACCGGCCTCAGCCAGCAGTGTCGCGTATAGTCGGTCGAGCGGCGCATAAACTGCGGCCATCTAAGTGGCGTCTTGGGCAGCGCCCGCCAAAGGGACAGCGAGTTAAGGCCGATCAGAAAGCGAGACCGGATGAGCTGCCCGCGCCGGTCCACCGCTGCATAGGTTACGAACCCGCGAAACGCAGCGCCGAACCTCTTCAGCACAGCATCAACCTGCACGTCATAACGCTCGTCGGCGGCGAAACCTTGAAGCGACTTTGTTGTCCCGACGGGCCGCGTGTGTCTCACAACGACATCGTCAACGATGGCGTACCGCAACCAAGGCATGTCAGTCAGGCGGGTCCAAAGAAGGTCTATTCCCGTCTCGTAGCCGAGCCCGAACAATTTCAATGCCGTTTGCAGGCACCTGGCGCTGAACACCGGGCACATCATCTCGACCGTGTTGGTATATCGCAATAAATATCGCTTGCCGATGACAAGCGTCGCTGCGTAGGAGAAATAGCTGTCCCAAGACAGTGCTGGCTGAAACAGATCAAGTTTATAGCGGCGGCCTATGGCGAACAGACGATTCAAGTCCAGCTTCGTCGTCTCGATGTCATCGTCGATCAGTGCAATGAGATCATATCGCGTCACAATTTCAGGGTAGCATTGAAACAAGGCATGATAGCCGGCGATCTTGCGCCCCGGGAGAAATACGCTGAACTCGTCCTGTCCATGGGAGACGCCAGCCTCGTAGGCGGCGACGAGAAGATCGAAGTCGGCGTCGCCCGCCCCCTCAGTCCAGCCGGCATGCAAAGAGCTACGCCCCGCCCGGACGATCACCAGATTTCTCTTGCCCGAGCCCTCCGGCAATTTTCGGAAGGCTGACACTGTTGAGGCCGCGGGCGTGACTTGGCGAAGGTTCATACAAAGCCTCCCGACGGGCGTCGCACCAGATCACTCGTTTCTAGCCAGGCGATCGGTTTGACACGGCATGAATGCGTTTCAGCGCTCCCAGGCCGGCGCCGCGGAGCTTGGTACGAAGCTGCGGAGATATGGCGCCTACAAGTTCCAGGAACAATCTTGCGATAAGCAGCGGATCCGATATCCACGCAACCAGATGAAGCAGTGTCATGCCCAACGGTGCTGTGCGCCTGTGCCGATAGGCAATTGCGACGAGGTGTTTTAGCCGCCTCGACAATTCAAAGGCATTCGCCGCGGAGTCACCAGGATTTTGCCAAGCCAATCGCTCGGAGCTTGGCAACCGCACCGAGCGCGTCGGATGGTCACGGCTGTACAGTATCGCGTTGGGCGCATGAACAAACGTCCCGAGAAGAGCCATCTCGGCCAGAAGCGCACAATCGGAGCCGTAGTAGGGCTCGTGCAATGTCGTCTTGGCTAAGGATTCCCGACGCCAAAGGCCGAACATCGCAGCATCCCAACCGTGCGCAGCAACCATCAACCGGAAGCGGGATGCGGGCCACGGTCCTTCCATGTCCGGCAGCACCCTTTCGACATAGGAAGTGAGCTGCCCTGTCTCGTCGATTCCCAGCAGGCGCGGGTAGGCAATAACGTGGCGGGCATTCGCGTCAAGCGCACGCACGCAGTCTGTCAAGAAACCACCGCTCAAGAGGTCATCGTGCGCGCACCATTTGAAATATTCGCCTGTGCTCAGCTGGAAAGCTCGATTGAAATTGGCACCGGCGCCCAAATTGCGCGCGTTTCGGACATAACGGACGCGCTTGTCCAGCCTCGCGAATTCCAGACATATATCGGCTGTTCTATCCGTCGAAGCGTTGTCGGTGATGACGAGTTCGAAATCACCGAAGTCCTGCTCGAGGATCGACCGGATCGCTTCGGCGACGAAATTCTCGCCGTTGTAGACCGGCATACCAAGGGACACTTGCGGCGACTTAGGACGTTCCATTTCGGGTTCTTCTTTGACGAGAGAGCGCAATCAGACCGCGACGACTTCCGCTCGAAGGTCCAGCGCAATCAAGGATTGCGTCACTTCATTCAGGTATATCGGGTTCATGACGATGACGAGATCAGGGGGAGCGTCCAACAAGTCGCTCGGCGCGATGACCGGGTGCCCGGTTCCGGGCGTAAACTTGCCTTGCTTGTAGGGGTTGATGTCGACTGCTGCCCAGACTTCGTCTCCAAGCTGCAAGGTCGTCAGGAACGACACTGCCTTGGAGCCGCCGCCCCACAGGACGACCCGCCGGCCGGCGGCGTGCGCGGCGCGAATGCGCTCCTGCCAGCAAGTCTGAGCGGCTCGCACGCGGGCGGGAAAGGTTTCCGCCAAACGGTGCATCACTTCCAGATCGTGCTCGAGCGGTAGTCTCGGCGTCGTCCGGCCGGCTGACGGCCGGGCGTACTGAACGATGTACTGGTTGTCGTAGACGAGCTCCAGATCGGTAACGTCGAAACCTTCCTGGCGAAACAGGCGTGCGTGCGCGCCAGGACTGAAATAGGAGCAATGCTCGTAGTAAATGTCCCAGAACGCGCTCTCCACGAGCACACGTTTTGCATCCGGCGTCTCGAAGACCGCCCAATCCTGGGTCCTCTTGCCGATCATCTTGCGGATCAGCCGCACGAAACTCGACACCGAGCTTACGTGTTCGAGCGTGTGGCGACAGAGGACCGTATCCGCCTGGAGATGCTGGTAGTCCGGTCCGAAAAAATCGACGATGATCTTGACGTCGCCGTACTCGTCATTACGGCCTTTGTCGGCTCGATAAGCTGGATCGATGCCGAGCCCGGTGGCGCCGGCCGTCATGCAAAGTTCGCGGAGAAATTCACCCTTGCCGCAGCCGATCTCTAACACGTGCTTGCCGGCTATCGCACATTTTTGTGCAATCTCGCGTGCAAGTCCCTTCGCGAAATTGTTGAAGGTGCTGGAAAAATGCTGGGATTCCTCGAAGTTGGTGGAGTACCCCATGATCGTCTCGTCAAAGGCCTTGTTGAATATGAACCCGCATGCTTCGCAGAATGCGAGGTCAAGGTCGCGACGAGGAAAGGCATGGGCTTCTTGGGCCGAGTTAAGCAGGACGCAACTATGCACCGGGATGGCTTCGACCCGGTAGATCGACCGGCTGACTGGCGCCGAGCAGCACGGGCACACGGCCGATCGAAGCGTTTTGCTGTTACTTGCCATGTGAAGGTCAAATGAGTTCATTGTAAAATTGGCTCGACAAGTGAACCGGTTATATCGCGCGTCGAGCTCTCGGCTCCGAAGAGTTCATTGTACTCGGTTGCGCGAGCGAGTTGGACAGACTGGGCCAGGCCAAGGGCGTCGAGAATCGCCAGGTCGAATCTTTCCTCGGAGAACCGGGTCGCGTTCATGCGACAGGCGTGCGGCGTAATGGACAGTGCATTTTTCTCGAATAGATCAATGGCCCCAGCTACGGAATCGACGGCCTGACGGTCGAAGAGCACACCTGTCGGATGGGCGCTCTCGCCAAGCGGCCGGACAATGTCGCGCGCACCTCCGCGGCCGAAGGCGATCAATGGAGTACCACACGCTTGGGCCTCGGCAAGCGTTATCCCGAAATCCTCGCATCCAGCGAACACCATCGCACGAGCATTGGCGATTTTTTCGATGTATTCATGCCGCGGCAGATAACCGGTGAAGACTATGTTGGAGCCGGCAAGCGATCGCAGATGCTTGGATTGTACTTCGTCGCCTACAACAACCAGGCGACGCGACGGCGTTTTGCTGAACGCCTCGATTATCAGATCCGTACGCTTATACGGGGCGTGGAACGCGGCCGTGACGTAGTAGTCATCCTTGTTGACCACGAATTTAAGATCCTCGATGGCGACCGGCGGATGGACTACCCGCGCGTCGCGGCCGTAAATCCGTTCGATTCGAGAGCGGACATAATTCGAGTTTGCCAGCATCAGGTCAGGACCATGTGCCGTTCGGGTGTCCCAGGTCCGCAGCCTGTGAAGCATGTAACGAAAGGCTAGACCTTTTGGTCCAAATCCCAGGCCTGCTTGCTGCAAATAGGAGAATTGTTCGTCCCACGCATACCGCACCGGACTGTGCACATAGCACAGGTGTAGTTGGTCTGGGCGAGTCAGAACGCCTCGAGAGAATGCGGCCGAAGAGGAAATTACCGCGTCATAACCCGTGACATCAAATTGTTCGATCATAAACGGACAGAGAAAGAAAAGTGACCTGTAGTACTTTTCCACGAACGGAAGTCGATTCATGCCGGAAACGTGGAAAATTACGCCTGGAAAATACTCTTCCTTGATTTCCTTCGGGAGAAAATCAAAGAGGGTGAAGACCTCGGCTCTTGGAAAAGTCTTGCAGATACGAGCAAGGACCTGCTCCCCTCCCCGAAAGTTGGGGCACCAATCGTGCACGACGGCGATGCGGGCGTTGCGGTCTATCGCGGCAAATGGCGTCTTGCTGATGGATCGCAAATGTTTGGCATCACGGCCCACCATAGTGGTTGCTTTCGGCTGTCGCACATGGCGCATGCTTTGCCCCTCACGGAATGTTGGCACTTTTTCCGGAATTCTTGTTGCCCGGATGCTCAGCGACTGTGTGCCGTCCGTCCCGTCCAAACAAGTTGCCTATCGGGTTAAGCGCCGCACCCTCCCGAGGCCGGATGTACTCCAACGAGGTACGTCTACTACTTCGATGGGCCTAAGCAGGCCTCAACGCTAACCTTATGCGCAGGCTGTATCGGCGCGGCCGGCGGATTAGGATCACAGCGCGCTCACTTCGCAAGCAGTGGTCGCACGCCGTATCTGTAATCCATTGCTCGCGAGGAGAGTTGATCGTCGATGAAAGTGGTGGTGATCGTCGCAACGTTTGGTCGCAAGGAACAAGTGGCTCGGCTTCTCGCACAGCTTGAGCGACAGACCCTGCTCCCTGACGCCGTGATACTGTCGGCCCCCGACGCCAGCCATATTCCCGGTAACACGGTTTGCCGGTTTCCCGTATCGCGCGTCGTCGGAAGGACCGGCTTGCCGGCGCAGCGCAACATCGCCCTCGACGTCGCAGGCGACCGTTTCGACATAATCACCTTTTTCGACGACGATTTCATTCCGGCGGACGACTACCTCGAAGGCGTATCGAAGGCGTTCAAGCAGCAGCCCGACTGGGCAGTGATGACGGGACACGTGCTTAAGGACGGCGCGACAACCGCAGGGCTCACATGGGACGAGGGCATCCAGGCGCTTCGCGAGGCCGGCCCTGCGACTGAATCGCGTGGGGTGGATCAACTCAGCGCCTATGGATGCAACATGTCGATCAGGGCCGCATTCATCAACGGCCTGCGCTTCGACGAACGGCTTGCGCTCTATGGCTGGCAGGAAGACGTTGATTTCACCAGCCAGTTGAGAGCCAGAGGGCGGGTCGTCCGTTTGCCGTCGATCCGCGGGGTTCACCTCGGCATCAAGAGCGGTCGCGTAAACGGCATCCGTTTCGGCTATTCCCAAGTGGCGAATCCGATCTACCTCGTCCGCAAAGGCACCGTCCCATCGACTTTCGCACTTAGATTGATGGGCAAAAATCTGCTCGCCAATCTCATGCGCAGCCTCTGGCCGGAATCCTACGTCGACCGGCGAGGGCGTCTGCGCGGCAATCTCCTGGCCCTTTCACATGTGGCAAGGGGCCGGGTGGAGCCCGAGTATATTCTGAAGATCTAGTGCAGAGGTAAGAGATGCTCCAGGAACTGCCCTTTTCAGTCGACAGCGACGCTCGCTCAAATCATCGAGTTCGGCGCCTGGGCCAGTTGTCGGATCAGCGCAAAGGTTGGCGCATTCTCCACGTCGTGGTGTATGCGGGGATATCCCTGGCCGGCATGTTGGGTGCCTCGGCTGCAAACGACAAAGAGTATGTGCTCGGTCCGCAGGACAAGCTCCGCGTCAAGGTCTACGAATGGCGTGCGTCACGCGACAAGATTTTTGGCTGGGATGCTCTCAACGACGAGTACACGGTCGGTCCCAATGGCTCCGTTTCGCTACCGCTGGTCGGCGAAATCAAGGCCGCCGGACTCACCACCGGTGAGATCGCAAACTCGATCGGCGACAGTCTCATGAAAAGTACCGGCCTTGCCCGAAAACCGAATACGGCGGTGGAAATCGTCCAGTTCCGACCGTTCTATGTTGTCGGCAAGGTGACGCAGTCGGGAGAATTCGCATACCGGCCTGGGCTGACCGTGTTGCAGGCATTGAGCATCGCGGGCGGGTTGCGGACTCGAGAGGACAGGGACGCCAGGTTCGAGCGCGAAGTGATCCAGGGCGAAGGGGATGTGAGCCTGCTCAGACTGAACGAGGCCAGTCTCATCGCTCGCAAGGCACGACTCGAGGCGGAACTCTCGCATGCCAGCGACATTCAGTTTCCGGCCCAATTGACCTCCCGCATTCAAGACGACGTCTTTGCGATGCTCTTGAAGCAGGAGCGCCTGATCTTCCAGGCGCGCAGCGAGGGATTGGACACTCAGGTCAGGGCGCTTCATGGACTGCGCGAGTTCCTCCAGAAGGAACTTGCCTCGCTGGAAGCGCAACTCGTTTTCCTCGACAAGCAAATCGGCTCAATCCAGAAAGAGTTGACAGCGGTTTCGGCGCTTGTCGTCAAAGGCCTTGCGGCGGCCCCGCGCGAGTTTTCTCTAGAGCGGGCCCTTGCCCAGGCGCAGAGCGAGAGGTTGTCGGCGGAAACCAGTCTGCTGCGTGGGCGTCAGGAAATCAGCAAAACTGACATATCAATTCTCGAGCTCCAGGATGGGCGCAAAAATGAGGTAACGATCGACCTGCGTCAAACGCAAGCTGAGCTCGATGCTCTCGAAAGCAAGACAGAGACGGCAAGGCGGCTATTGTACGAGTCCGCGGTTTCTGCCCCGAGCCTTCTTGCCCGCCGAACTGATGCGGAGCTGGCTGCGCCGATCTACACGATTTTCCGGCCGTCGGCGGATGGTGCGACAGTGCAAATCCAAGCTAGCGAAACGAGTGCCGTCGAGCCCGGAGACACGATCAAGGTTGAAATACCACTGGCTGAGGATGAAACGGGCGCGCTGGACCTGACATCGACCGAGCGGCACGAGGCGCCGGGAATAGAACTCAAGGCAGAAACCGCCGGCGATACTGTAGGCGTTCCGTAGCCTCCCGGCGGGTCTTGCTAGAAGGATTAGATAGAAACGCGCGACTGCTTGATGTAGATCAGGTAACTTCCTTGACCAATACACGCACTATATAGCTCTATCGCCATCGCGCTCTATGAGAGGAAAAGAGACTTCGCTATGCAAGCAACTGACCTACCGAACGTCTTCTTGACCAACACGTTCGATGAATGGATTCAACAGAAGCCATCCAAGTCTCAGACGGTTCGCTTTGCCAACAAGGTTCTCCGAAAACTTGGAATAAATCTCGTCCTCGCACCACCTGTTCGCACGGGCTGGATGACCAGTGTTGAACAGAGAATGGACATGTATCACTTGGCAGGCGCAGCGCTTTTCTACAACGTACCGGGAGACTTCTGTGAATTGGGATGCCACGAAGGTAAGTCAGCCGTGGTATTCCAACGCATACTTCAGCACTACGATCCAAGCAGGAACCTTCACTTGTATGACAGCTTCGAAGGTCTCCCGAACGCCAGTGCCGAAGACGGGCACGCCAACGCTCACAAGGGCGACATGGCCACTACGAAGGATGCGCTCATGGCAAACTTCAAGCGTTTGAATCTTCGGCAGCCTATTCTTCACCAGGGATGGTTCGAAGATACGCTTCCCACACAGTTGCCGGACAAAATTGCATTTGCGCATCTGGATGGTGACCTATACGACTCGGTCAAGGTCAGCTTGGAGTATGTGTATCCTCGCCTATCAAAGGGTGCTGCATGTCTGATAGACGACTACAGTGATCCTGGATTGTTCGACTCAGTCGATCTCTATCCGGGGGTAAAGAAGGCCTGCGACGAGTTCCTTAGCGATAAACCCGAAAAGGTTGCGCTTTTGTATGGTGGATTCGATAGCACTATGGGTTTCGGAGCTCATGGATACTTCCGGAAGCTCTGAGTCTGTCGACCGTGAACAATCCGGGCGCTAAGCGGCGACCGACTTCGACCGAAGTTGAAGCAGGGCGATCAAGAGCGACAAAAAATCCTTCAGGTACCTGAGCAGGAGGGAGAAGTTGTAGCCGGCGGCGGCCAGGATGGCGTTGAGGGCGTCGCCCTGCTGGCCGGCGAGGTAGTTGCGGCCCATTCTGTGTTCGCTCTTGATGTGGCCGATGACGGGCTCGACCGCCGACCGCCGCCGCATCTGGCGCTTGATGGCTGGGGTGACGCGGCGCTTCTGGCCGGCGGTGAAGACCCTGAACTTGTGGCTCTGCGGTGCGTTGTGGCCGCGATAGCCGGCGTCGGCGAGGATGCGGTCGATCTCGTTGCCGATGGTCTTTTCCATGTCGGGGATGACGCTTGCCAGCGTGTGGCCGTCATAGGGATTGCCGGGCAGTGCTTTTGCATGGAGGGCGAACTGGCCACCCTTGGAACGCTACAGCGTGGTGGCCACCGACACCTTCACCCCGAACTCGTAGGGCTATGCGCCTTGCCCTTGCCGATGCATTCTACCTCGTGTGCGTGCAGGCTGTAGATCTTGCGGCCGCGCTGGCGCTGGCGTTGCTCGAGAACGGTGGCCGCCTAGTAGAGCGGCCATTTGAAGAGCGCGTCCAGCCCCGCATCGCCGGCGATCTGGCGAGAGATGTCGCGGATGGTCCGGCCGAGATAGGTCTTGAGCCTGCGCAGCGCCTTGTTCGCCCGCTTGAACTGCTTGGCGTGGGCATAGCGCTGATGGCTGATCAGCGCCAGCTTGCCGACCCGCACATAGCTCTGGCGCAAATGGAGCCCCTTCCTCTTGGCCAGCCGCACCAGCCGTTCGCGCGCCCGGTGGATGAGCTTGGCGTCGGTCGGGAACATGACGTTCTTCGGCTGCACGGTCGTGTCGACGATGACCTGGCGCGTGTCGGCCGGCTTCATCGCCCCGGTCTTGACCGCAAGGCTGAGGCTTTCCTGCAAAAGCGCCACGATCCGCTCCTCGCCCATACGGCTGCGCCAGCGCGTCATCGAAGAGCGGTCAAACGGCAGCGTATGGCAAAAGAACGTCTCGCCGGTGAGATACTGGAAGTAAGGGTTCTCCACCCAGCGCTCGCACAGCACCTCATCCGACAGGTTGAAGGTGTGCTTGAGGATCGCCAGCCCCGCCATCAGCCGGGTCGGCAGCGGCGGCATCCGGGGCCGTCCGAATAGACGGCGCCGAAACGCTCCTCCAGCACCGGCCAGTCGATCGCCTGCGCCAGCCGCACCAGCTCGTGCTTCATGTTGATGATCTGATCGAACCTGGAGCGGAACAGATCCTGCTCTCCCGTCTCGCGCTTCTCGCGTGGCTTGGACATTCGCCGTCCCCTCGATTCGCCGCCGCCGAACCGAGTGAATCACGCTCCGCAGCACAAGGGAATCGCAAAACCGAATTGTAGGAAAACAGCGCTCATAAACCGCCAATCCTGCAATTCCAAAGCCGCTATCCGCCTCAATCAACATGCCAGATCAATGGCTTGCGGATAGTTCACGGTCGACGAGCCTAGATCGCTTTAGGCGCGGCCGGGAACAGTGCCGACCTGCGATTTAATCACCTGTTCGCTGGAATCGCGCGAATGCCGGAGCGTCCTTACAGGCGCCTCAGCAACACTGTCGTCTTCAACAGGCAAGAACCGGCTGACAAGAACGACGGCGAGAGGAATCAAGAAAACGATACCCGGGTCGGCGCCGCCGCTTGCCAGGGATCCAGCCACGAGCGCCGATAAGGCGCAAGCGCGGACACTCGACGCGATCGCGTCGACCTCGGGATCGATGCGACCGCGGCCACCCCGCACCCCCCGCACCAGCATTGCCAACAGAACTGTCATCATCGCGGTGCCGAACAGCCCCAACTGGGAAAGCACCGCGATCGGCCAACTCGAGGCGCGCGAGCTTCCCAACCCGACCCCCAGTCCACCTGTATCGAAGAAAGACTGCAGGCTTTTGTAGTTCCAGTAGCTGCGCTCTTGGCCGGAGGCTGATGTGACTTTGTTGATTACCGTGTTGTCGACAAGCTGCAAGACCGGATCGAAGAAATGTGGATAGAACAGACTGGCGGCCATCGCGGAGAGGAGCAAGGGCGGTAGCAACGCGATAAGCAGTGCCTCCCCCAACCTCAGCCGACCTGAAGCGAGCGACTTCACGATGGAAAAGACAACGGGCACGCTTACGATTGCAAGACCAACGTAGGCGGTCGACGATGTCGACAGCAGCAGGAGAACAAACAGGGCCGCTCCTAACCCCAATGCGAATTTGGATCCGGTCTTGCGCCAATAGGTGTAGGTGAACGCCAGCCCTGCCAGCGATGCCCCACCGAACGACGATGCCTCTGAAAACGCCCCCGCGATCCGCCAGAACCCAGCTTCCGTGACCTGCGTCAGCATGGCGTAGTTGGCCGTACGGATCGGGGCAAGGACGTCGCCGGCACCGAGCACCTTGCCCAGCAAATCCAGGGCGCCCATCAGCACGTGCAAGCTGAACCACAGGAAGAAGCCCCGCCTGATATCCGCTAACGTGCCGCTGCGCCGAAGCAGCAGACAGGCCGCCAGGAACGTCAGCCCTCCCAGAATAAAGTATCCCGCCTGAGAGATATTGGCCGATACCGGCGCCAAGGCCGCTTCGTAGACGCCCCTGCCGGTGCGGGAAGCGACGAAGGCGCTTGTCTGCCCTGCAAAGAGCCTCGGAAATAACAGCGCTCCGATGCAGACATAGATCATCAGCGCGCAGACGATCCATGCGGCACCTATACGAACGAAGACCGCGCCTATTTCTCTCCAGATTCCCCGTCGAGCCAGCGCGGCTACTATCACGAGCATATCAAAGACGGTAAAGATAAGCGGCGATGAACCGCCAAGCGAGGTTATTGTCCCGATTGCCGTCGCACCAAAAGCCAGCGAGGCAATCAGTGCAGTGATCAGCGACCAGCGCATATAAACGACGAGGGCCAGCAGTCCCATGCAAATCAGTGCCCCAACGAGGGAAACCTGCATTTCACACTCCGACCATCAATGATCCAGACCCTGACGGCCCCGCCGGAACCGCTGAGCTGAATGCTTGGCTTCACAAAAACCAGCGACTCTGATTTGCTTAGGATAAGGTTGGTTCTCGCAGCGTAGATTGACCCAGGGAGGAGGTCGCCGTGTTGCTCGCCATTATCGGCGTTGCCGGTCTTGCCCTGACAATAGGGCTTACGTTGCGCGCGCCGGCGCTGATAGTGACGACCTTGGTGGTGATCGTCGGCAGCGTCGCTGTAGGCAGTCTTCTTCACCTGTCTTTTCCAAACACCATCCGCTCGACGTTTTATCTTGTTGTCGTCACCCAAATTGCCTACCTGGTCGGCCTTGCAATTGCCGTGCTGCGGCATCGCCCAAGGGGACAATAGAGTGGGCGACAATCCCTTGTCGGCGAAAATCGCTTGAGGCCGTTTCTGCCGCGCCCCTGACATCGCCAAGGTCAGGAGGTCTGATCGAACTTCATCATGGCCGGTATCGTCCGCATCAGGATCGAAAGATCGAGGCGTAGAGACCATGTCCGAACGTACTGCGTGTCCAGCAATACGCGGTGCGAATACTCAGTTGTGTTTCTCCCGTTTATCTGCCAGAGGCCGGTCAGTCCTGGCCGCGTCTTCAAATATTCATGCGATGCGGCGCCATAGCGTTGCAATTCGTCGGCAACGACAGGACGCGGGCCGACGCAACTCATGTCGCCCCGCAAGATGTTGAACAACTGCGGCAGCTCGTCCAGGCTCGATTTGCGAAGCATCCTTCCGAAAAACAGGATACGCGGATCGCACTTCAGTTTCTGATTGGCTGCCCATTCCTGGGCGGCTTGTGGATTGCAGCTCAGATGCCGTTGGAGCACCTCCTCGGCATTCGGTACCATGGTGCGGAACTTGTAGCAGTCGAAGACCTTTCCGTTGAATCCAATACGGTGGTGAACGAACAGCACCGGACCGCCTGTGGTGGCCTTGATCAGAAGTGGTGTAAGAACCAAGATCGGACCGGCCAGAATGAGCGCTGTCGAGGCTACCATCAGATCCAGCAGCCTCTTGGCCCAACCGCCGAGAGGCTGTCGGCTTTCGGTCCGCACATCGTCGTCAATGCTTGCCGTGCGCATATCCGGCTCAAACGGAACGGCGCCATGGTCATGGCTTGCGTTGAGTTGAGGCGACGAAAGGTCTGGCGTGATCGATCGTGCGGCCGCGTCGCTGTCGCGCCGAAGAAGCGATGTCGCGGGGGGCCCGGCTCCGACCAGTAGAGCCCAGCCTTCAACAGCCAGGTCTTCGCACTGCCGCAGGTTGCTTTCGATTACGTTGGACATCTTCCGCTTGCGCTCGATTTTCAACTTATAGCCTGCATCTTGTCGACGACGGATGATCTCCGGCAAGCAAGGAAAAGGTGGTAGATCGGGGGTGTTTGGCAGCGTGGCCTACCCCTTAGTTGCTAGGCCGGGTATGGACGAATGGCTGCTCCGTTCAATGCCTGGCACGATATCGGAATCGATTTTTCGACTCGCGACGCCCCGAAGGGGCGCGGATTCCCTTTGACGGGCAAGTGTCGGATTGACGGGGCGGTGTCGAGACTTGCCGCGGACTCTAAAGCGCGTCGCATTTGAATGGATTCATGCGACGCGCTTTAAGTTCTTGTTTTTGATGCATGTCGTTATCGCAAAACCGCTGCGCACCCTCGGTTCAAGCCGGCTTCAAGGCCGAGGGCATGCTTTTTGCGCGCGACGTGCTGCCGAGAGGAGGCCAGGATGTCAGCGCGGCGCTTGACCTGCGCGCTTCCGGTAACGCCGGGCCGAAACAGTACGAACACGTGTCATCAACACGCCAAGGACGGAGGAATTGGTGTTTTTGAGTGTCTGCGTCAGGTCTTCCAGCTGATCAAGCGACGTCACGCCCCACTGCGCCACCACAATCACGCCATCAAGAAGCGGGCAGAGAGCAAGCCCTTCGGCACCGGAACTGAACGGTGGCAGTTCAACAATGACGATACTGTAACTGCCAACTTCGTTCAGCAATTTCTCCATATTATCGGGAATCAGCAAATTCGCCCAATTCGACGCATCGTTCTTCAAATAATAGAACGATGTCTTTTCAATGAATTGGATTTGCTTGCTGATGCCTTTAGGGTTGCCGGAATCCCGATCGACCACGGTGAAATCGGAGGAAAAGAGACGTTCGTTGGCCAGTGCCGACTTATCGTCGGCGTTGATCACGAGGGTCGCCGTGCCCGACCCCCCACACAGCGCCGCCAGATTGCTTACAACGGTGCTCTTGCCGTCGCCGGGGGACACGGATGTAATTCCGATGCGACGCCCCGTTGAAGCGTTGGCCCCGGCCAGGCCCATGATCGCCTTGACGCTCCTGAGGCTGCCGCTGAATGAAGAGTCCGGGTTCCTGAGTACCTCGTCAAGCCGGCCAAAACCACCCCGCCTGAAGCTGACCGGCGGCAATTCTCCAATACAGGCCAGGCCCAGTTCGCGACGGATCTGACGCGGGGTCCTCACGTTCCGATCGAGCCCGCGTCGCGCCACGGCGAACCCGATGCCAGCTACCATCCCGGCAAGTGCGCCAAAGGCGAG
Source organism: Mesorhizobium sp. WSM4806 (assembly GCF_055811635.1). Lineage (NCBI taxonomy): Bacteria > Pseudomonadati > Pseudomonadota > Alphaproteobacteria > Hyphomicrobiales > Phyllobacteriaceae > Mesorhizobium > Mesorhizobium sp. WSM4806. Next base: position 190,326 of record NZ_JBVVQZ010000001.1, read on the forward strand.
GATCAGCGTCCTGCGCGGCCGACTTGCCTTCTTGGGGCTCGTCGCGGACGTGATCACGCGAGCATCGGCGATCAGATAAGGCTGTTGGTCGACCGAGTTTGTATATGCCGCGAGCAGGCTTTCATACATCTTTCGATAGGTGTCGGCGGTAACCTCCAATTGCTCCAGCGTAATCTGGTGTGTTGGCTTTCCTTCGCTGTGTACGAGGTCCTGTCCGGCGACGGGCGTCTCGTCCTGACCGATGCTGTAGTCGTGTTTTGCGCGAAACTCCTGGGCGACCCGGGTCGCCCTGTTCATCTGATCACCGACCTCCCGCATCCGCCTTTCCAGCCATGCGATGCCTTCGCTAGCCGTTGCTGTTGTTGTTTGAACTTGCTCGCGGACGAACGCTTCTGCTGTGGCGTTTGCGACGCGTGCGGCCAATGCCGGATCGTGAGACTGGAATGTAATGTCCATTGCATAGGAGACACCGACACGCTGGACATCCAGACCATCGCTGAATATCTCCACCGCGCGACGCCGACGCTCGGATTCCAGCTGCGGCCCGTTCACCTCCAAACGATCCGGCCAGGGCAGCACGCTATGGAAGAAATCCGTCAGCGCAGCATTGCCGGCATGGAATCCGCCGGCATCGACGATGCCCATCCAGGCTCTGCGAAACCTCTCGCCGATGGTCGGACCGTCCAGATCCCTGAAGGTTGGATTGTCCAGGAGTCCAAGATCATCGATCACCATCATCGCGATCTTCTGGGAGCGCAGAACTGCAAGTTGGCTCTCGACCTGAGCGGTGTCGAGCGACAGGTTCACTTCGGCCGGTTGCTGCTGAAGGTTTCTGGGTATCTTCGGTTCGATCAGGATCTGGGTGCGCGCCGAATAAATAGGATCTGAGGTAGCAAAGTAGAACGTGGCGCAAACGATTCCGGCGACGACGAACGCAAGAATCGAGAAAAGATACTGCCGAGCAAACGAGACAACGTCAGCGAGGCTGATAAAGTCCTGCGGTGCGTCCGCCCCAAGCCATGGCTTGTGAGCAATTGCCGCCGACGGCCGGTCTAGCATGGCTTCAATCCATATCTGCAACAAAAAGAGCGGCGAACTGCAACGCTCGAGCAGCATCGCCACCGATGGGTCCCGCTACGAGCATGCAGCCGCGCCACTGTTATGATGACAACCGTTTAGCTCGATCGGCCCAACAGGTAGGCGCCAGGAAACATCTCATTGAGCTTGTAGACGACCTCCGTCCTGTTCGTCGCCTTCAGCTTCTTCATGATGTTGCGGATATGGACCTTGACCGTGCTCTCGCGAAGGTTGAGCTCATGAGCGATTATCTTGTTCGCCTTGCCACGCCTGAGAGCCTGGACGACCTCTTCTTGCCGCTCCGTGAACACACTCGCCATGGGCCTCGTCATATCGGCGGTTGTGTCGATTGCCTTGTGCTGGGCAAGCACGCTGCTTGCCGGCACAAATGTGCCGCCGGCAAGGACAAGATTTACGGCTTCAACACAGATCTCGAAACGGATCGATGAAGGGATGTAGGCTTTTGCGCCATAATTCAACGCCTTCAGAATCTGCTCCAGATCGTCGGTATCGGCCAAAATCAACACTGGAACCGGGTGGGCCTCATTCACGAGATCGGCGATTTCGCTGCCGGTCCTTGCATCTGTCACCTTTCGGCTGCCCACGTTCAGCAGAATAGCCGATATCGACAGTGCATTCTCTTGATGCCGCCACTCTTCGATCGAGCCGAACGACAGGATTTCCTTCCCGATGCCATAGGCGGTCAGGCATTGCGCAAGACATTGTCGGTCAAGCACTCGCTCGTCTAGCAGAGCCAGGCAAGATTCGGTCAAGCCATGTCTATGAAGATGTATTCCATTCCCAGCCTTGCGCGATACGAATTCAAGTGCACCGGGTGATTTGCTATCCAGTTGAATTGTCGGAACCATGAACTTACTCCCCAAACTCTACCCAACGTTTCGAGACCAGTACGATATATACTGCAGGCAAATACTATTTCCCGCGAACGATGATCTGTTCGCGTCGCCTTCACTATAACCTCGGGATTTCCCAAGCCCCACCTTGGACAGCACTACCCCGTCCATAATGTTTATCGCCGAAAAGATGTGCCTTCACTAATTTAGGTTAATAAAAGGTAAAAAATTTTCTATCCCTTCACTTGGCCCTAGCAATTTGGTCTAGGAGGGATGGTAGCCAGAGAACTCACCGACATCGCGTTGTTTGCCAGGCGCGGCGGACCGTCGCTAAAGACAGCGGGCGTCGCCGATGGCAGCGCGGCTTCAAGGCGCGTCGCACCGCCTTTGCATCGTGCGCCAAAGTAAGTGTCAACCATCGATATACCTGTCATCGAACTCGGCAAACTTCGTTACGCCCAGCCGATCCAGCACGCGGACGTGACCTTGGCGGAACTCCAGAAACCCGCGTTCCCGTAATTCCCGCAGCATTCGATTGACATGGACCGGCGTCAGGCCGAGCGCGTCCGCGAGGTCATACTGGGTGAGAGGGCATGCAAAGCCAGTGCGGCTGGCAGCGCCGACGCGCTCCAAGCGCGCTCTCAGCTCGAGCAGCAAGTGCGCTGTACGCGCCAAGGCGTTGCGTCGGCCTATATTGGTGAGGTGTTGGGCAACAAGCGCTCGCTGGCGCGCCAGCGTTTCAAGAAAAAGCGAGGCTATGTGGGGCGACTTCGCTGCTCCAAGAGCAAGCGTCTTGGCCGAGGCTTCCAGCACCGCAAGGTCGGTTTGAGCCACAAATGTCTGGAGAGCAGCGCCCGTATACGTCTGTGGCAGGACAATGTCGCCCTTCAGGGCAAAGTCCAAAATCTGTCGCTGTCCCCCGGCAAGGTCATGAGAAATGCAACCCCAGCCAGACTCGATTATGAAGACGCGATCGCCGTCCTCCCCCTGATTGATGATAGCGGTCTGCGCCGCATATCGCTTCGGCATGAAGCCTAGCGCCTTGATATACGCCTTATCGTCGCTTTTGACTGCGACTGACGTCGGACGGTTTTCATTCTCACTCAATGAAAGGCTTGTAGCATACGTCATTCGAACCCCGCCAATCCTCCCCTGACACCCTCCCTACGCAAAAACGTACTCCAGCTTTGACGTGTTGAGTACCCTGCACGGGCTACAACCATTGGGTGATATTGCACTGCACTCTCACAAAAAAGCAAGGATCACACCTGATCGAGCGCAGTACGACCCGAATTCATCATAAAGCTCGACCGACGTTCTGCACCATCCATTCGAATGGTGAGGTCTCCGGCGGTCGGAAGCGATTGATGGACACCGTGCAACTTTCGACCACGCCACCCTTCCGGATGCTTACGGCTTTCGGCGTGACTGGCTAGCCTACCGACAGCAAGGCCAGGCATTGCTGCTGACTTGCGGTCGCGCTTAAGTTGTCGGGGGCGAACCGGCGGTCGTTCAACATCGGGCGGAACGTGCCGCTACCCCATCCATGCAACCTTCTGATTTCACTCCCAGATAGCACCTCGGTTCCGCCAGATCGAGCAGCACCGGGTAACTCAAGTGCAACCGCTGCAGGCCAGATGCCTCACAAAGCCGGCAGGTCGCGCTGGGCCCGGTACGAGAATTCCTCATTGCGGTGACAAGGTTTGAACGGACGAGAGCGTTCATTCACAGATTCGGCCACTTCGGCTCGATGAGTAACGCTGCAGTTTCAGGACCGGAACGCGTCGATTGACCGTCCCTCTTTCGAGCCAAACTGTCTCCGGGTTCAGCCGCGACACAGGCGCGAGTACTCCATTCGCGTTAGCTCTGAAGCCCCGATTGCCTCGCACGTGCGAAGAGACGCTCGCCACGCACCCTGAAGAGGGCGACGCGCTTCAGGGCGAGCGGCCGCCTCAACCGCCCTGTTGCGCTCCATAGGGTTGGTGCTCCCGCCAAGTCGCGGTGGCTCCGGTTGCGGCTTGCGGCCGGATTGGTCCGCCCTGGCGGACCGATACTCAGGTCACGCCGAAATTGTCGCCTTGCTCGGCCCGTGATTATCGATGTAGTCGCCCGGATCCCCTGCTCACCACGCAAAAGCCGTGGGATTTCCTGCCCTCCTCTCGGAGACGCGCTAAACTGCCATTTGATCTCGCTTGGCGTCGGGTCTAGGAAACTCTCGCCTGATGGCGTTTTGAATCCGCTTTTCCAGGGACATGACCGCCATGCTCAAACCCAAAACGCATAGCATAGACAGTACAAAGGCAAGGGGCGTCGAAAAACCTAATGAAAACAACCACCAAACCACAACCATTCCAACCGAGTAATGATTCAGATATACTGGATAGCTAATTCCCCCAATGTATCTCACAACATTCCGGTAGCCTGAAATATTGTATTTAATGAATTCATTATACCTTATTCCTGCTGCCATTGCATACATGCACATCAACCACACAATCACCGCGGCGGTTTTATATGCATAACCGCGTTCAACCGACATAAAAATTTCAGCAGTGCCCATACAGCCAAAAAACAATATCAATATCGTCTTCCCCGCATGTCCCATTTCGCTACGGCCGTCGCCGCCGTTCCTGACGAGAAAGATGATCATGCCGGTCGCGAAGAAAACGCCGTGCTGCAGCAGAAGCAGTTTGAAGGGGAACCGCGAAAGCACTGATATCGCTTCTTCCGGCCGCGTGGACGGCGGCAGCAAGTGCAACCCGGAGAGAATGAGAAGGTATACCGAGCTCGAAAACCCTATTATTTTGGCCAGATCATAGAGTGATAAGCGAAACCTCGACAAAATTGACGCGGCTACCAGGAGGTAGAATACGGCCTCGACGACGAGCGACCATACGACCCCGTCGATATAAGGGCCCTTGGGAGACAAGGTTACCGATCTGAAAAAATCCATCAGAAGATGGGAAAAATCCCCGCCATAGAGAGCTCGTGCGGCCAAGCTGACGAGCGCGGACAGCCACAGGGCGGGCAAAATACGCGTAGCGCGCATGCGCGCGAAGCGCAGCGCTTGCGACGCGCCCCCTTCGCCTGCAGCGCTCAAGGCAATGACGAACCCGGAAATTACGAAAAAAACTTCGACCCCTACAGCACCCAAACCGGCAAACGCCGACAGAAAACCGAAGGCGACATCGCTTCCCTCGGTGACTGACGCACTGCTCCAGGCGAATGTCGCGAAATGGTTCAGCAGCACCAAGAGCGCTGCAAAAATGCGCAAGAAGTCCATGACGTGGTAGTGGACATTGCGTTCCATATAATGTTTCCGAATCTTGCCAGAGGCCAAGGCCGAATACTATCGTGAAACGGTCAGTACGCCTGCTGCTACATTCGGACATAGCCGAATTGATTAACCGTCGGATATGACCCGTTTCGTGGGCAGATCCACCGAACTGCTACGCCTGGATTGCTCGGCGCCTTGATATGTTGAGCAGCGTTGCGTCCGATCGTTGCCATTGACGAAGAATGCTACGCGCCGTCTTCCAAGGTGACCGCATGGCTGTTGCTCATCGCCGTCTTGCCGCGACCTCGCAAGGGATAGCTGGTTGAGACGGTGGATGGCGGTGAGGTTCCTACGGCTCCACCCGCTCTACTCCTAATTGGTGTCGCCCTCCTAAATGATGCCGTGCTAATGTTCTAGCCGGCTTGGGAGGTTCCAATCGACCTCATTGCGAATGTTTTCGCCGGCACGTGGGCTGCCGGGGTGCTTGCCGCCATCTGGTATGTCTGGACGCGGCACTCGCTGCCCGTTGCCGAAAACAAGCAGGACCGCGATTTGCGGGAATGGCTGGACGGGCAGATGTAGAGGGCGCTTGTGCCGGGGCGAAGCGCCCGACCCTGGTCGAAACGATACGGGCTGTCCCGGCGCCTGCGAAGAGCGCGCCCAACCCGGTGTTCGGCGAGGTCGTGCCGCAGCACGGCGCGAAGACCGGCCGTCAGCGCGGGAACCCCAAGCGGCGTTAGGCATCGCCACCGCCAGCCGCTGGGGTTTTTTGACTGGGCTACCGGCTCGCCGAGCGCGAAAGAGCAGCCTCTGCTTGATCGGCACTGCTCAGGAATTCGTCGCGTTCAGCTATCCACAGATCCGCATAGTCGACATTCTGCCACTCGGCAAACCACGGACCGCCACTTGTATAGTGGACCGCCTTGGGTGTGCCATGCGCCGGCTTTTCGTTCCAACCTTCAAGCCAGTTCCACTCTACCGGCAGCGAGCCCAGATCCTCATCGGCGACCCACTGCATTCGGTGGAGGTAGGCGCCGCTTTCCCGGTTCACGACCTCCGGCGTAAGCGATTTAACCGCAGGATGCGCGCAATTGAACAGCATCAGCGAGGACCAGTTTTTTCGAGGGTAGGATGTCTGGACAACGCCATCCATCTTGGTAGTGGCCTTCGGCGTGTAGTCGTGCTGGACACAATAGACCGCCTTGTTCGACTTCGTGTATTCCAGCAAACCTGCGACGTCACCGAGCCACAGGAAGTCGCAATCGCAGAACAAAGCCCAGCCCGTATAGTCGGCGAGAAAAGGCGTGAGAAACCGCGTATAAGTGAACTCTGTTGACGCGAGCGGATCTTTCTCCCTCCAATACAGTTCACGGGCACGCAGCTCGTCCTGCTTGATTGGAATGACGGAGACAGGCACCGAAGCGTTTTTGAGCAAAGAGTGCCGCGCCACGTCGTAGGCGATCGGCTCACGGCTGTCCCATCCAACGAATACCCTAAACGCATCAGTCATATTCAGTACCTTGGCTCCAATTTCAAAACGGGCACACACTAACTGTCTGGCAACAACTCGGCAACAATGGCGCGGAAATTAGCCAGGGCGATTTCTGAAACCCGCGGATTTGCCGTTCACCCCGGCCCGGCTTTCCTCGGCGCACCTCGACTTGCCACCCAACGCGACAAGCGCCCATTTCTGATAGGTGTAGCCGGCCGAATAAGCGGCGACCATCGCACCGGTCGAACCGTCCAGAAACCCCAGCCTGAAGATATAGCTGTTCATATAAGCCCAGACCGAGCGCAAAACCGCCTTGCTGATCGAGCTTTTTTTCCCCTCGGCAAGCATCCGCGCCGCGGACGCTTGCGCGTATCTGCCGATCTTGTCATGCGCGTCCGCCAGGTCGGCGATGGAGTCATGCTCCATGGGATGGGACAATCGCGAGACCTTGCCATTCACCACCACCTTCTCATGCACGGTGTCGTTGCTGAAGCGGCCGGACTGGCGACGGAAAAGCCTAAGCACCAGATCGGGCGACCAGCCGCCATGGCGGACAATGCGCCCGCAAAAGCGCGATCGTCTTGGTATTTCGAAGCCGTCACAGCCTTTCGGGTTGGCGATGGCGGCCCTGATTTCCGCGGCCAGCGGCGGCTCGACCCATTCGTCGGCATCGAGCGAAAGGACCCAATCGCCTGTCGCCGCGGCGAGGGCGCGGTTTTTTTGCGCGCCGAAACCCGGCCAATCGAGGGTGATCAGCACCTTGGCCCCGAGCCCGCTAGCGATGTCCCTGGTCTGATCGGTGCTGTTATTGTCGAGGACGACGATTTCGTCGGCAAAATGTACCGAGCGAAGGCAACGTGCAATGCACGCTTCCTCATTGCGGCTGATTATGACGACTGAGAGCGCCGGCACGGTCAGACGGTTCCGGCATCAAAACTGCGACTGTTGTTCAAATGAAACTGTCCCCCGGCCGGTTGGCACTCCGGTGATCCTAACGGATTCAAAAAATATGTCGAAAATTATTTCAGGTCGAGATTTTCGTACAGCGCTATCATTCTCCTGATCATGACGTTGAAATCGTAGTATTCGGCTGCCGCCCTGACCCTGGCCGCAGTCTCGGGCCGTGACGACAGCAGCAAGGCGCGAGCAAGCCCGGCGGCGAGGTCGTTTACGCTGGCTGCGTCGCAAACAAGCGTCGGCTCGAAGCGATCGACAAGCTCGCGCGCCCCACACCCGGTGCTGACTACGGCGGGCAAGCCGCTGGCCATGGCTTCGATCACCACTGTGCCGAATGGATCATAGATGGAAGGCAGCACCGCAATGTCGGCGGCGCCGTACCATGGCAGCGTATCTTTTTGCGGCCCCAGCATGCGGAGCCTTGCACCAAGGCCAAGCCTGTCACCGGCCCGCTGGAAGGTATCGGCGCGCGAATCGTGGCCAATGACCCATAACTCCGGCTCACCATCGAGCATTGCGACAGACTTCATCAAGGCCAGAAGTCCTTTTCGCGCAAAACCCGAGCCTACGAAGAGAACGACCGGCCTGTCATCGTTGACGCCAAGCCGTGAGCGGACCACGGCCCGATGCTGTCGGCGCAACTTGGGGTTGAAGCGCTCCAGGTCGACGCCGTTGGGAATATGGTGCACGCGTTCGGCCGGATAGTCGTAGTGACGGACAATGTCCTCCGCCACCATTTTCGAAATGGCAATCACCGCTTTAAGCCGTGGGCTGCCATAGGTCGCGCGCTCGAGGCGCAGCGTCTGGCGGTGAAACGGGCTCAGCGCCATCGCTGCCGTGCCAAGCCGCGTCTCGAAACGCCGTCGCTCGGCAAGATAGGCGGCATGAACGCCTTCCCCGGCCCGGAAGACGTCGCAGCACGGAAGGCGATCGTTGCTCTGCACCAGGGCCGGCGGCATTTCGGCGATCTTGCGGCAGGCGGCTCGAGCAAAGGACGTCGCCCGCAGGGAGCGGGGAAAGCGGCGGCCGGCGCACTGGATGAACTCTATGCCTTCGTGTGGCGGCCAGTCGCCTGACAGCACGGCCACCGGCCGTTGACGCGCGGCGAACGCCGCCATGATGTTTTCCAGCATGATCTCGCCTCCGCCAAAGGGCGCGTAACGCTGGCGCACGAACAGGATAGGCTTTTTCGGGTCAGCTTGAACCCGTTGATCATGCCGTGACAAATCCATGCGACCTCGCTACGCCCTTTTGCACCCCGATCAAGCTTTCGAACTTGGCGGGACTTTGCTCGCAGTCTATTAAGCGTGGCAAGCCGGTCCTGGATAGGGGAGCTGGCGTATAGTTCCGCGTGGTTGCGGCTATGCCACGACGGTAGACTGCTTTCAAGGCGAGGGTTTTTGCCGATGACCACCAGCCATGTCTCGCCCGCCGACAAGGCCGTCTCGGGCAAACGCAAAGTCGGCGTGGTCCGCCGCCTGGAGCGCTCGTTGCGACCGGGGCTGCGAAATCTCCGCGGTCTGGTCAAGGAGCCGTTTCTAGCCTGGGCGCATCCGGAAGCTCTGGCTTTCTACCGCAGAGCGATGCAAACCGCTTATCTGCCGGACGACCTGATCGACGTCGTCCCGCAACTCAAGATCCTGTATCTCGCCACGCCGAAGGCGGCGAGCAGCCGCATTCGCAGCAATCTTGCAGCCATGATCGGCAATGACACCGTGTCGGAGTGGCGCAGCGACCAGAACTGGAAGGTGCACAACCGAAAGGCGTCGAGCTTGCAGGCGCCTCGCCATGGCATCGTGCAGTTCCATCGCATGGCCACAAGTCCCGAAGCCTTGCGGTTCACCTTCGTTCGCAATCCCTATACAAGGCTGTTGTCGTGCTGGGCCGACCAATATCGCGACCGCCCCCTTGTGCCTGGCTATGGCAGGGTGGAGGTCTATCTGGCCCATCGCGAAAGGGCGGATCCGTCGCTGCCTGTCGGTGCTGACAAGAGCCTGTCGTTTGCTGATTTCGTCGTCTTTGCCTGCACGACCTCGACATGGCGCATCGACAAGCATTGGCAGAGGCAAAGCGACATCGTCGACCTTCCAGGCGTTGTGTTCGACCTCATCGGCAAAACCGAGACTTTTGCACGAGATTTCGAACGGGTTCTCGATCATGTCGGTGCAAGCGAGGAAATGCGACGCGCGGCGATGCCACCTCTGCACACCTCCTCGCGCCGCAGGCTTGCCGACTATTTCACGCCAGAACTGGCCGATACGATCTACCGCGCCTATGAGCGCGACTTCGATCAGTTTGGCTATCCGCGCGCGCTTCCAGAGTGAACAACCCACTCGACGGAACCCTCAAACATACCCGAACGCCTGCATCAGCGGTTTGCCGCGTCCCTCGGTAAGCTCCTTCAATTCCATTTGACCCAGTTCGGTCTTCCAGCGGCCGCGGCCATCATAGATCGGCTTGTTGACCTGCTGGTTGCGGAGCGCGGCATGTTGGGGTTGCGCATCGAGTGTGAACCATCGTTGCGGGTTCCGATGATAGTCGAGCAAACTCTGGTCGAACGACAATCCCAGGAAGGTGCAGATCTTTTCGATGGTCGCTTCCGGGTCATTGACAAGATCTTCGTAGCGGTAAATCAGGACGTCCGTGCTGCCGCGCTCGGCAAGCACCATTGTGTTGTCCGAAATCCAGCGGTCCAGGCTCTCGGTCGCATCGCCAAGCCGCTTGGTCAGCGAAGCAACGGTATCGCGCCCATCGCGTACCGGCATCACGAACTTCGCGCCCGGCACCAGACGTCGTATCCGGTCGACACGCCTAATATGACGCGGTGTCTTTTCAAGCAGCACCGACTTGCCCGCCCCAATGGCCGCCTGTTTCAGCTTCGAGTAGCGATACAGCGCAAGTGGGGTCCATTTGAAAAACACGTTGGTTTCTTCGAATGGCAAAAAGACATCGGCATGCGAGGCAAGGATGGTCGCTATCAGCGTGGTGCCGCTATGCCCGCATCCGCAGACAAAGCCTTTGCATCGGATCAATTCACACCTGCCCTGTCGTCGGCATGAGATATGCCATGCCGCTGAAAGGCTTCATCGAGCCATTTCCAGTAATCGAGCCGCGCAAGCATCGTTGTATCCCGCCGCACATCTTCATAGCGCAGAAGCGCAATCTTTCGCACGTGACTTGCGCCTGAAATATCAGACACCGCAGTGTCGCGCTAGGAGCCGTTTGCAGCGAGATTTGTCGGGTCGATTTGCGCAATGTCCCTCAGGCTTTTCTGTTCGGCGACGGCCAGATCGTCAAGCACTACGCGCAGCCATGTCCGCCCGGATTTGGGAAAACGAGACGACAAGGAGGGGGCGGCTTCCTTGCAAAAAGGCGGACAACAAACTCAACTTATGGACTCCGATTGCGGCACTTTGATCGAGCGGATCAGCGATTGTAAATATCGATTAAGGCTTCGGCGATCCGTTGCGAAGCCGGCACCTTTGGATCAATCGACAGATTGGCATTGAGGAAATCCCGGCTTTGCTCAAAATAGGTCGGTCTTGACCTGACCGCAGCGCGGATATCCTCGACGAGGTCATGCTCCGACAATGTTGGTTTGAAGGCGCCCATGGGCCTGTCGAACTCGACCATGGGCGAAACCGGCGGAAACAGCACCACCGGAATGCCGCAGGCGATTGCTTCGTAAACAGTGGTGCTTGGGCGCGTTACGAGCGCCAGAGCGTCCGGGAGCAGCTGTGCGAAATCCAGCGGCGATTTGTTCGGCATATCGACTTTTGCGAACATCGTGGGGTGGACGCTAACGACATGGGCAAGGCCGAGTTTCGCACATGCGGCTGCCACGGCTTCAATCGCCTGGCGATCTGCGGGGTCCTCGATATTCCCCTTGAAGTTCACCAGCACAAAAAGCCCTTCGTCGTGCCTGGCACCAGCGCTTGCGGCGGCACGCTCAATGACCGGGGAGCCGACAACATATGTCGGCTGTCGCCTTTGCTGCAGCGCCGCTGGTCCCATCGACAGGATGTAGTCAGCTCTCACAAATCGATGCGGCCGCAGCTCTCGCGCACCTCCGATGAGGCCGACCACACGGACCATGCCGAAGTTGATGGCGTCGATGAATCGCCTAAAAAATTGCGGCGCAAAGTCACTTCCAGTCACCAGCATGTCACCGGGCCTGATCATCCGCTCGAGGTCAGCAAAGCCGATATGCGATATTCCTCGGGCGTTGAGTTCAGGTCGCGCTACGCCGCCGCGTTTCAATCCATCGAGATGCGCGAACACGCAGCGGATGCCGCGGTCACCCAGAATTTCTGCCGCGTCAGCCAGCAGCCGAACATTGTTGCGGTTGTGTGGGACGAAGTAGACCGTCCTCGTCGCTGCCCTGCCGCGAGCGTAGATACGCCCGCGCTTGAACAGATTTCCTGGATGCACAAGCCGGTACGCCGCGAGGAGCCGCTGCACAAAGCCATCGCTGACAGGAGAAGACGCCTTGTTTCCCAAACTACTACCCAAAGATATGCATCGCCTCTTGCCCGTGAAATTTAGAACGGCCGCCCGCCGGTTAGTTTACACTGGTCTCGCCGTCAAGAAGGCGCTTGACTGTCCGCTGGTTGTAACCTGCCTGGGACACTCGCGATGCCTTGGGTGGTGGATTCAAACAGTGCTGATGAGTGAGCCCATCTGGTTTTGTGCGTCTTCCATCACCGCAGCCCAGGGTCGTTCCCGCTTCGAGACCAGCACGGCGGAAGGATAGTAAGGCGTGCGGTCGCCCTCGACCGGCCAGGAACGTTTGAAGCCGTCACCAAGGATGAAGACCGAAGGGATGCCGAGTGCGCCGGCCAGATGCGCCCCGGTGTTGCTGATGGTTACGACGGCGTCCATCGCCGCGACCTGCGCGGCGAAAAGATCCATGTCGACGAGTTGATCCACCAAGACGTCGTGCAGGATGCGCGCGGGATCACCATCGGTCAGGATTTTCAGATCGGGCTCGATCCGGCCATATTGCAGCGAAACGAACTGCAGGTCCTGTCGACCGAGCAGGCCGCGCCATGCCGTGAGTGGCGGCAGGTCCTTGCCGGGATTGGAGCTGCCCCATGCGACGCCGACCAACGGCCGGCCGTTCCTGCGATAGCGGGCGCGAAGGTCAGCGACCCGCGCCGGGTCCGGCTTCAGGGGAACAAAATGCTCCCGGATCGTGGTCTCATCCGTCTCGAACACGGCGGTCAGATGCTGGACGCCGGCAAAGAGATGGGCCTCGCCATAGGCTGCCTTGGTCCCCTGACCGACGGCCCGCACATCGGCGGCGGGAAATGTCCGCTGAAACAGCGGCACCAAGCGGTGCTCGACCAGGACGATCAGACGAGCGGCCCGGGCGAGCGCGCGGCCGACGGAACTCGCATGGTGGATCGCGGTGGCCAGACCCTGCTTTTCGGTTTCCATCAGATCGACGAGCAGGACCTGGCCCGAGATATCCTGGCCCAGCCATTCGCCGTCGGCGCGGCCCTCGACGATGTGGCGCCGGGCGATCTTGAGTTCGGCCGCCGGGCCGTAGGCGCCCATGCGCATCAGCGCCTTGCTGAGCTCGTCCAGCAGGTGGACCTCGCGCCTCGACTTCGCGATCGATCCCAGCGCCAGGGCTTTCGGCAGCGCCGCCGACCAGTCGCGCGCCTCGATGCTTCGCCTATAATCCGCCATCTGATCGGCAATGTCGCCATCGCGCCAGCGCAGGAAAAGCTGCCGCCGGTGACGACGGAACCAGACCTTGTAATTGTAGCCTGCGAGCGCGACAAAGCGGCGAACCCGGCGAAGCAGTTGACTAGCTTCCATCACCAACTCCACCGATGATTTGCGCAACCCGTCCACGTGCTTCCCGCATCGCGGACGCCCACGCCTGGCCGCCCTTTCGCACCAGTCGAACGCTTGGATATGTGGCGACGGTCTCGCCGAAGGCAGGCCACGACAGCCTAAACCCATCGTCGAGCAGGACGACGGTCGGCACGCCGAGCGCTCCCGCCAGATTGGCACCGGTATTGCTGATCGTCACCACCGCGTCGAGGGCGGCGATTTGCGCGGCGAAGCGGTCCATATCCGACAATTGGTCCACGGACGCGTCATGGATGATGCGTCCCGGCGCCCACCGCTCGAATTCGGAGAGCGCCGGCCCGACATCGCCATATTGCATGCTGACGAAATGGCCCGGCAGACCGCCGAGCAGCGCCCGCCAGTCATCCAGAACCGGCAGGTCCTTGCTTTTGTTCAGACTTCCCCAGGCAAAGCCGATCAGGGGCCCCGGGCCATGATCGAGATAGGCGCCGCGCAACTCGGCGACAAGCCGGCGGTCCGGCTCCAACGGAACGAAGGGCGCACGCGCTGTCGGCTCATCCGGCCAAAAATGCCTCGCCAGTGTCTCGAAGCAGGCGAAGACATCGGCGTCGACCGCCGCCGCCGCTTCCGCCTCTGGTCTGACATCGAGCGCGGGATATGTTCTGCGATAAAGTGGCGCCAGTCGCGGCTCGATCAGGACGGTGCACCGGTCGGCGGCCGCGACCACCGGGCCAAGCAGCGACGCGAACTGGAGGAAGATTGCGAGATCGCCTTCGCGCCGCTCGACGGCAAGCCTGCGACCAGCAAGATCACTGCCATCCCATTCGGGCCGGCCGGGCACTTGCTTGCTCGACGCAATCAACTGCCAGGCACGATTGCCGCCGCGGAGGCGTCTCAGTCCACGCCCGGCTTTTTTGACAAGCCCGCGATCGCCAAGCTGCTCACCGAGCAGGCCGAGTGCCAGCGCATGTTCCCGGGCCGCCTGCCAGTCACGCCGTTCGACACTCTGCGCCATCAGGCTCGCATGCCGTTTGACGCTTTCGTCAGCATGGCGCGAGGGGCGCTTAAAAAACTTCCTTGCCCGATCGAGAACCTTCTGCAGCCGCTTGCCGTCAACACCTTGCGGGCGCAGGTCGGCGGCTTTTGCCTTTTCAAGGATGGACCGTCTGCTCGGCACAGCGACCCTCAACTATCGCTAGACAGCGTCGAACGCGCCGTCAGAATCGACGAGAGCCGCCGGCCGACGTCGTCGAGTACCACCGGCCACGGACGACCTTCCTTGCGCATGACGATGCCGTTCGGATACCAGGGCGTTCGATTGCCAGTCACCGGCCACGCTGTTTGAAACTTGTCGTCGATCAGGAAAATGGTCGGCACGCCGAGTGCTCCGGACAGATGGGCCGCCGTATTGCTGATCGTCACCACGGCATCGAGCGCGGCGATCTGCGCGGCGAAACGGTCCATATCAAGCATCTGGTCGACACTGTCGTCATAGATAAGCCGTGCGTCATTGCCGTTGCGCAGGCGCCGCAGCGCCGGCTTGATCTGTCCGTATTGGAGGGAAACGAACGTCGCCTGTGTCCGGGCGATGAACCGTGCCCATTCGGGGAAATCAGGCACGTCCTTGCTATGGGATTTGCTGCCCCAGGAGAGGCCGACCAATGGTTGATCCGTCATCGAGCGATAGCGTTTGCGGAAGATCTCGACGAGTTCAGGATCGGCCCGCAGCGGCACGAAGTCGGCGGCTAGTCTTTCGGCATCGCGGCCGAAAATCCAGGCGAGATTTTCGAAGGTCGCAAATTTGTCACCAACGACATTCTGCTGCGCTGGGACCACGGTTGCGTTGGGGAACGTCCGCTGCACAAGCGATACGAGGCGCGGCTCGACCCGAATCGTCGCACTTTGCGCACATGCAGCGGCGGCGCCGGCCAGTCGCGCATGGCGGATAACCCGGCCAAGACTGCGAGGGTCATCCTCCACAAGATCGATCAGCAGCCTATCCGAACCGAGGTCTTCTCCAGTCCACTCATTGGCGCCTTTCCCTTTTCGTTGCCGGCGAGCGGAAAGCCGAAGCTCGGCCGCCCGCGCGAAGTTGCCCAGCCGTTCGAACGCCTGGCCTGCCTTCTGCATCATCTCAGGGTCGCGGGCACGATCGGCCATGATGGCCATTTCATTGGTACTTGCTTCAAGCCCTGTCCAGTCCCTGCGCGCGATCAGCGCGTCGACCTTGGCCTGCTGCTCAAGAACGGAACGAGGCCTGGAGCCGGTAAACAGCGTCCGCACGGCCTTTGTGTATCTGCGCAACCGCAGGCCCAATCCACCAATCACATACCGGATGTAGGAACCGTGGTAAAAACTGGTCATCGGCCTTCAGCGCAATACGCTCTGCCGCAGCTTTTTGCCGCTTTCGACGAGCGGAGCGGACGTCTCCAGATGGAAGATCGAGCGATAGATTTCGCTGCGCCTGGCAAGCTCTTCATGAGTCCCGGAGTCCGCGAGGATGCCAGCGTCGAATACGAGAATGCGATCGGCCGCCTTGATGGTTGAAAGCCTGTGCGCAATGCAGATCACAGTGCGCTGAAATGCATCGTCGAAGGCAGCCTCCATGACCGCCCGTTCGTTTTCGCCGTCGAGCGCGGATGTTGCTTCATCGTAGACAATCACCGGAGCGTCTTTGAGCAGGGCGCGCGCGATGGCAACGCGTTGCTTCTGCCCGCCCGACAGGTTGGCACCGCCCGGCCCGACAAGCGTGTCGAGCCCGCTTTCAAGGTTCGATGCAAAACTTGTGACCCGGGCGAGTTCCGCCGCGGAATCGATTTCTTGATCCGTGGCGTTCGGGCGTCCGTCGCGAATATTGTCACGGATAGAACCTTCGAACAGGAAGATATCCTGTGACACCAGTGCGATATTGTCGCGAACGTCGGCCAGGCTGATCTTGGCAATGTCCTTGTCGTCGATGAAGATCCTGCCCCTGTCCGGCTCCATCAGGCGCAAGATCAGATTGACGATGGTGGTCTTGCCAGCGCCGGAGCGGCCAACGATCGCCAGCTTCTCACGAGGTCGGACCTCGAAGGAAACACCGTGCAGCGCCGGGCTGTTGCCTCCATAGGAGAAGGCCACATCTTCAAAACGGATACCGCCCTCGACGCCGGTCAGTCGCTCGCCTGCGGTTGCGAGTTGTCGCTGTTCGGGCGTGTCGATCAAATCATACATCTGCTCGACGGCAACCATTAGCTTCTGGATATCGACATTGACCCGGGCCAGCCGTTTGGCGGGCTCATAGGCAAGCAGAAAGGCGGTTATGAAGGCCATGAATTCGCCTGGTGTCTTGCCGTTTCCGAGAGTCTGCCAACTGGCATAAATGAGGAAAAGCCCGATGATGAAGCCGCCGCCCGTCTCCATCAATGGACTCATCAACGCCGATGTCCGGTTGATCTGGACGCCGCGCCTTTCCATCTTGCGGACAGCCTTAGCGAAACTGGCGATCGCCTTGTCCTCGAGCTGGAACGATTTGATGGTGCGAATGCCGTCTATGGCTTCCGTGCCGATCGACTGAACCTGTGCCGCCAGCTCTGTTTCGCCCCTTGCCAGCGACTTGATCTTTCGCGTGATCGTGCTCACCGAGAGGAAGATCACCGGCAAAGCCGCCGCCGATATAAGCGACATGGTCGGGTCCTGCACGACCATGACACTTGCCAGTCCGACCAGGGTCAAAACGTCAGAGGCCGTGTTGCTCGTCAGCGTGATGATGACGGACGCACCGGCGCGTGCATTGAACATTATCTTGGAAATGAATTTGGCCGGATGCTGATTGACGAAATGGCCAATGTCGAGGCGCATCAGCCGGGAAAACTGCCGGTGTTGGAGGTCCGACACGATGGCCCTGCGGACGTTTCCGGTCGTAATGGTTTGACCGTATGCCGCGATGCCCTTGACAGCGGAAAGTCCGATGATTGCCGCGCTGATACCCCAAACGGCGGCGGCGTTCCTGTCGATATAGATGCTGTTGATCATGTCACGCATGATCCAGGCAAATCCGGACGTCGCCGCCGCACCGGCAATCGTGCACAGCAAACCGGCGAGATACAGCTTTATGTGCGGCGGCAGGTTCTCGAGGATCAGGCGCTTGACCAGCGGGTACGCCAAGGCCGCTGAAATTCGTCTCTTTGCGCTCATTCGGTTTCCTGCTGCGATGTGTCGTCGGTGTCAGTTGGCCTTTGCCGATCCATGCGACTTTCGCGACACCGCTCGCACATCTGCTATAAATCTATGTCGGATTGCTTGTCTGTGACTTTGTTCGGACCCGCAGTCAATGCCGAATCCGGATGCCAGCCCGCGTTGACGGGATCGGCGACTATGGGAGCATACACAACTCTCCGAAGGGTCCAAGAGGAATGATCGCCTGGGCTTTGGAATAGAGCCTCTAGCAAAATCGGGCTCCCAACCGCGAGAATTGGTGAGCAGCCAAGGACCGGGTTGTCGATCTAATCATTCCAAGAAATAGCTTGGGTCAGGCCCGCACCGATTATATCCTGAATACCCGAATACCTTTGCGAAATTTCGCTCATCACATTGAAGTCCGGCTTGCCGATAGTGGCGGAAAGGTATTCCTTGTATTTTGACGCACCGTTCCAATATTGGCCTTCATCGACCGCGACCTGAGCCTTCGTCGTGAAATTAGAGAAAAACTTAAAATGAAGAAGAGCGCCATAACTCTCCACGTGGTTACGCCAATAGGGTAGCGGAGCGTGAATTGAATTTAAGATCGTCAATCTATCTCCGTATACGAACGGATATTTGGTTAGGGTGTGCGTACCAAACGCCCGGCTTCTCGGGCCACCTCGGATTTTGATATTTTGCGGGCTCGTCGAGTAATCGTATCCTGAAGCATCGAAATGATCGGCTATCTCCCAAGGAGCGCGTTTTGGGTCAAACGGAAAGTCCCTTAAGTCTCCTGCCGGATACATGTCGATCATCGGCGCCAGCAGGTGCTTCATGCCTCTTTTTTGGATCCAACCGGCGAGGTCATGCAGATCGTGGCGATCCATGCCATCATAAACCAGGTATTCATCCGCATCCACGATCACGTACCACCGGTTGAACCCGTATCTGCGGATTATATCCTGTCGCCAGAAAGTTCCGCGCCCTGCTTCTCCATAGGTCTTTCGTGAGATGAATACGTCCACATCTGGCTGGCTCAACAGAAATTCCCGTGTCCCGTCCTCAGAACGGTCATCGACAATGGCAAATCTGGAAACGCCGATCGATCGATAGTGATCAAGGAATGGAATTATCTCAGGGTATTCGTTCCTGACGACTGCCACAAGCAAGATTTCTTTTTGAGAAACTGGCGATAGATTTCCACGCGCTTCTAAATCGTCTTTCCTCAGCGCATTGCGAAATCTATACTGAATTGTGTCGGCAATCGATCTACGGAAAATATGAAACTGGCTTCTTTTCTTCATTTGAGCTCACAAATTTCAAGGGGCTGTCCGCACAAGGTCGCAGCGGCCATGTTCGGATCGCCATGTTTTTTTCGAACGTCGCTCATCACTCGACTTGTTACAGGTGATGGCAAAGGTGGTTATGAAGGCGCGATCCAACTCGTCAACATCCAGTGGAGATGACTAGTGCCAGTCCAAGTTGATTTTATTGGCCCAATCTCGTTTGATTGCTTCGCGGAGCGCGCGCGTACGTTCTGCAAGCTGTGGGATTTTTTTCTCGTGGGTTTCAGCAAAGATCATATCGATCTTGTTCATCAATCCGCAGGATAATATCGATTCGAGCATTGGCACTTCCGCGCCCTCTACATCAATCTTCAGTATCCGCACTGGAGATCCAAGCCCTCTAACGAAATCAACTATGCTTAACTGCTCAACCTCAGTGTAGTCGTCTTTCGAGATGTTAGATTTGTCTGCATACAAGGAAGAGGATTGCGACCAAAAGTCTGGGTCAGAACTGAATTTACGTGACCGGTAGAGCTTCGCAGTCCCGGATTGGTCGGCAAGCGCCTGCTGATAGAGATGGACATTTTTGAATGCTCCAACGTTCTTGCGCAGCCGTTCGAAGGTGTAGGGGTCTGGCTCGAAGGCATGAACCGTCGAGCCCGTCTTAGCCAAGGCCGAGGTGATCTCACCCAGATTCGCGCCGGCATCTATGACAATATCGCCTGGCTTCAGCCGCCGGCAGGCCCGTCCGAACAGATACGAAGCATTCCATGAGGGACGCCCGAACCAACGGCTGTAAGCGTGATATTTTAGCAATTTAACGTTCATAGTCACACAAAAAGATCCTGTCGACTCCACTGAACGTCGGCACCAAAATCCTCTATGCGCAAAATCCAGATGAGAGGGAGACGTTCTATGCCAATTTTGGTGCTGCTCTGCAACAGCGTCGCCGCGATTCTTGGCGTGTCTTAGAGCAGTCGCTTTAATGATCGGGGCTTAGGGCCTATTTTCGGTTGGCTTTGAAGAGAGCGTTTGCGACGATAATGGGCTTCCGCACGACGGCAGTGATTGCGAGCTTTGGCGGCGTGCCGGCCGGATTGCGGCCAGCGGGGAAGCGGGCTAAACGTCGGGCATTGCTGTCAGCGGCCAACTATGACGATCATGGAGCGATGTGACATTGCTAGAGCGAGTTCGACGAAAGTATCTTCGGCTCCGCAAGCGACTCGGGTACATTCAACCTATCCATTTGGCGGCTGCGGACAAACTGAATAACAAGTATGGCGATTTTTCCAGTTCAGGCGTCATTACAATCCGTAAAAATGCAGTATTCACTCGAAAAGATATATTCTTCACGATGGGAAGTTGCTTTGCGGAGGAAATTCGTCTTGCGTTAACAAGCAAGCAGGTCGCCTGCGTTCCGTCTTACAGAAATATCAGTTTCGACCCAGCGCAAGCCATTGTAGATGAGCTGCCCGGGCGAGAGCATATGAACTTCTATAACACGTTCACTGTTCGCCTTCAGATTGAGCAAATGCTCGGCTTGTGGGATCAAGCCAATGACGACTGGTGGCAGATCAAAAAACCTGCGCCTTGGGGTCCGATCTGCTTTCAGGACCCCTACCGCCGTCTCATCCTCGCCAAATCTCCGGAAGTTCTCAAAGAGGTGATCGAGAGCATGAACAGGGAGATGCGGGTTGGCTTCGATGCGGCCACGGCATTCATATTTACCTTCGGAATGACTGAGGTCTTCATCAACAGGGCCAGTGGCAAGGTAGCAGCACAGAAACCGCTTTATCGTGGCGGAGGCGGAATGCAGGAAACGACGCTTCACGTCAGCAGCTTTCAGGAAAATTATGCCAACGTGATGGCTACCGTGGACATGGTCCGTCAACACAAACCCGATGCACCGATAATTCTCACAGTCTCACCGGTTGCATTGGCTCGGACGTTTCAAGACGCGGATGTCGTCACGGCGAACACTGAAGGCAAATCCGTTCTTCGGGCTGTGCTTGGTCAAGTCTGCCGGGAACGGGACAATGTCCATTACCTTCCCTCATTCGAGCTTGTCACCTATGGAGGCCTCACTCATAGCTACGAAGAGGACTTACGGCACGTAAAGAGATCGGTCGTCGACGACATCGTTGAACAGTTCTTCAACGCGTACTTTGCTCCGTCGTAGGCGTCATCGTACAGACACCCCGTGCCTTGCCGCCGTGACATCGTCTCTTCGTGTCGATGGAGAGTAGCCGCAGCCATTCAGCGCTAGACGTTTGTGGACGGAAACTAGACTAGCACAGCGCGCTCTTGACCGATATAACGCCGCCGACCTATCCAGCCACGAGAGGCTAATTGATGCTGTTTTGGAACACCCGCAAGAAATTCGCAGGAACGTGGGAGGATCGCCTCGACGGGCTGTTTTCGTGCGGGGTAGACTACGCCGGCAAGACGATCCTCGACGTCGGCTGCAATATGGGCATCGTCGCTTATGAAATCGCCAAGCATAGGCCGGCTTACATCCACGGCATCGACATCCTGAAACCGCATATCGGCGTGGCTCGCTCGATCTTTCTGGGATCTGGCGTCGAAAGCCGATTTGATGCCATGAGCTTGGGGAGCCGAAAGCTCCCATCCGTTCTCAAGGACAGCTATGATGTCGTTCTGCTCCTCGCTGTTTACCAGCATGTCCGCAGGGGATTGGGCCAGGATAAGGCTGATCGCATCTTTGCCGACATCGTCAACCGCGCACAGACCGTTGTGGCGCGGGTTCCAAAAGAAAAAGATACTCGTCTTCAGTCTTTAATCGAGGGCGCTGGATTCAGCTTATCTCATCGCCACCAGTCGCCGCGCGGTTGCACGGTTCAGGCTTATCATCGCCACTAGGGCTTGTTGCGTTCAGTCCCGCCTTGTCGCGCAGCGACATCTTGCGCTTTGGCGCCCGATATATTTCGCCACAGACTGACCGTTCCTATGTCGACCGTGACCGCGAGGTCCGATCGTGACCTTGACGCCCTCATCGTCTATCCGGGTGTCTCCGGTAAGGTCGATCTTCTGGCCGCGCTTGACCTTAGACGTGCTGTCTCGAATGCGGGAAATTGTAGCTCGGGATCGCGACGCTTACGCCGCCCTCGGTGACACGCCGGCGCACCGTGGCAGTCACAGCCACCTCGTCGCCAATGCCTATCTCCCGCGCCCTGCCAGAGATTCTGCAGCCGGCGTGGCAACCGTCAAAGGGCGAGAATCTTTCGCTGCTTGAAGTAGCTCAAGGGTGCGGGCGCCCCGCCGGGTCCTGCAATGGAATCAAGGGACGAGGTGAGAGCCATTTCTCTGCTAAGTCCTTTGCCTGCCTCAAAGTGCGACAATTCTCGACCGCACCAGTTTTTCCCAATAGCTGCTACTTTTGTGCGCAATTTTTCTGTTTTCCCCAGTTCTTCGTGGGACTGTTTGTGCAGCTGAACACTGCGCGAACCTGCGGCTGGTTGGCGCGGAATGCCCGCGCACTAGCTTGCCTTTACGACAATCGCCTGCCCCGTTGGAAGTTCGATGACGCCTTCCGGGCGGTTTTCGAAAAATTGATCAAAGGCCTTTCGGGCTCCAGGACAAAGCGCAGAGCCGTAGTCGTCACATATGATCATGCCATTCGCGCACACCCGATCGTAGAAGAAGGCGAGCGCGTCACGTGTCGGCTCGTAAAGATCGACGTCAATATGGACCAGGGCGAAACGCCGGTCAGATACGTTGGAAAGAGTTTCCGGTATCCATCCGACATGAAAAGTGGTGTTGCTGAAGTCGGAAATATTCTCTCTGGCTACCTTCTCCTCGGTGCTGAGATCGCCGGACTTCCATGGCGTTCGGCCGTTTGGCTTGCGGTCCTCTGCGGTCGGTTCCGAGAGGCCAGCGAACGAGTCAAAAAGGTGGTAGTGCCGTGGCCGAAGATCGCTCATCAGCATGAATATCGTCGACCGGCCTTGCCTTACGCCGCATTCGGCCACATCGCCGTCGATACGCTCGATCGATCGCAAGCAGCTTTGCAGGACGAAAGCCCGGGGATCTGGAATCCCACGGATGTTTTTGACCCGCTGCAGCGCCTTTCGGAAAAACGGCTGGTCTTTCCAGACCATATGACTGGAATAAACATAGAAGCCGTATTTGTCGGCCTTCTTCTGAGAGACCTTATACCAGGCCACGCCTCTGCGTTTTTTCGAAATGACAGCAAGTGCCGCGTCTCTCAATTTCATCCTGTATCCTCCAGCATTCGACATGTCCATAACACGGGCAGAAGAGAAAGCCCTACCGGGATCAGGCGCGGAATGAAATCGAGTTCCGGCTGAGGGACATTGGCTTATCGAGCGCCGCAAGGAAGCGCTTCCCGGTGCTCGTAATAAGCCTATGCCTGGAATGGAACTCCCATGCAGTGCGACTCAAGATCACGGGTCATGTGCCTGGGCCGGTGCGGAAACAAACGCGGAGCCGGGCATCTGGCCGTTCTCCGGCATGAGCGCCAGCGCCAGGCATTGTCGATCCGCTAATTCGGGAGGTTCAGTCGACTGCCCCGACCAGTACATCGGGGTATTCGATTATCGCGACCCAGCGCCCGGTATGCGTAGACGACTGCCTTTTTATGAATCGATATCCAGTTACCGACCAAGGCTTCACATCGTCGTTGAGGTTGTCGAGCACATAGTCGCCTTTGTCGGTCTTGACGGTCAGCACCGCGTGCCCCTCGCCGTCCTGCTTCCTGACGACGGTGATCAGAAGGTTTGATAGCGATATGCCCTGCTGCCTGAGCAACTGGCGCTTGAGCAGGACATAATCCTCGCAGTCGCCGAGCGCGTGGTCAGGATATGACCAGAATTCCATCATGCCGTGAACGTCCAGATCGCTCGCGGGCCTGACCGATCTGTTCACCAGCTTGTTGACTGAGGCGAGCTTGCCTTCCATGCCCGCGGACAGAAGGACTGGAGCGCTCTTGCCTGATCGTATTGCGCACTCCGCGGCCCGCCGTCTGCAGAATTCGATGTAGCCGACAGGGATGGAGGTTGGCTGCCCGGTGGCCATGGCGCCAGGCACGACGTCGGCCGAAGCCTTCTCCATCGGCGTCGCGGACATCATCAAGCCTATCAGTAGGCCGGCACACAGCCATGCCCGCGGTACCACCAATCCCATTCGCCCCGCCCCAGAGGTAACAGCCCGAAACAATCTTTAATACCGCGTTACCATCTTTTCATAAGCGCATCAACACAGCCGCCGCACAATTTAAAGCGACGGTCGCGAACCACCTGATGGTGGGCGCCGCGCGGTCGCCCGATCAGCAAATTATGCGTTCACCCGATCAGGGGAATTGTCCTGCTTTTACGTCGTCGGCGTTCTTCGGCTGCTCCGCTTACCTGGACCTGATGACGGCGCCCGACAGGTATCTGGCCGCGCAAACGCCGACAGGCGGCCAAAAAAATTGTAGCCAAATTTGTCGAAGTCCAAGAGCTGCGGGACCTCGCATGGATTCTCATACATTCGGATACACTTCGATAGCACTCGGGCAAATCTCTGCGACAGGCCCAGCCTAGTTTCATCCGTGAGCAGGAAGCCTCGTCATGATGGCGAGACAGAGAGCCGACGGGCTTTCGCAAAGCAGGAGTCAATTCCGCGCGAGCCGCCGTCGGCGGGTCTGCTCATTATTGAAAGGAACAGTACGATGAACAAACTTGTAACCGCTATCGCCCTCCTCGCCCTGTCGACAGGAGTCTCGCTCGCTGCCAATCAAAACCCGGACCGCGACCCGACCCGCGGCTTCGCTACTGGCGTCGACAACAGCGGAATGACCCTGGATACCAGTCACACGGCTTCCTTGCCTCAACCGGTGGTCGCTCCGAAAGAAGAACAGCCACAGCCCGGCAAGGTCCTTAAGGGTCGTGCGCCATGGGCGGGCGGCCGTTGATGCGCTGAACTTTCCCTCCCATGCAAATTGTCCAATCACCCCGCATTCAGCGGGGGTGGTTGGACAAGGGCGCCCGGGAAAATCGCGCCGATGGGGTGAATTCAATGTCTCAGGCGAGCGTGTCGAGGCGCCATGGCGAACAACCATGCGACAAGGCAGGCTCTGGCGACTTCTTCAGCGTCTCGGAAATGACCCTGGCAGCAGGGGAAGATCAAAGCTCAGGTCCCGAATCAACCTGCCGAGCGCCCCGGATCGCCGCTTCAAGGTCGATTTCGACGCCATAAGCGCTAGCGATACGCGCGTAGAACGTCGACGCCGGCTCACGACCGGCTTGCCGAACCTCATAGGACTCCAGCGCGCGCTCAACCACGTCGGCGATCGAGCGGTTCTCCCGCCGAGCCAGCCGGTGCGCAAGATCACGCGCCTTTGCGCTGCGCACGGAAAGCCGCGGTTCGACCAATGTGGGACTCCCTTTGCCGTTGATAGAGCTTAATGGCTTTGCCAGCGAGACGCCAGTTGATGGCGTTCTGATGGGGGGCCATCCGGGATGCCGTCGTTCAAGCGATCGCCGCAAACCGGCGCCGCGCCGTTTGGTGGCACCCCCGCAATAGCGCAAGATGTATAGACAACCGGCCGCAACTGGTGTTCGTTTCCAATCCGACCGCATGGTTTTTTCGGGAATGCAGGAAACCGCCATGGACGCCGCTCGCCTGTTCGACCTGACGGGAAAAAAGGCGCTGGTGACGGGCGCCAGCCGCGGCATCGGCCAGGCCATGGCGGAGGCGCTGTCGGCGGCCGGTGCCGATGTGGCGGTGACCGCCCGCGACGAAAATTCCCTTCGTGAAACGGCGGACCGAATTAGCGCACATGGGCGAAGGTCGCTTTGCCGGTCTCTGGACGTGCTCGACACCGATCGCATCCGCGTGGTGGTCGACGAGGTGGCGGATGCCTTTGGTGGGCTCGACATTCTGGTCAACAACGCCGGCTACGAAAAAGTCCAGCCCTCGCTCGACGTGGACGAGGCGGTATGGGACCGCATCGTATCGACCAATCTGAAGGGCGCCTTCTTCTGCGCACAGGCTGCGGCGCGGCGGATGGCTGACGACAACAGCGGTGGCGCGATCATCAATCTTTGCTCGCTGACCTCCTATGTCGGCATTCCGACCGCGGTACCCTACGGCTCGTCCAAGTCCGGGCTTCTGGGCATGACCCGCGCACTCGCCGCGGAATGGGCATCGCTCGGCATCCGCGTCAACGCCATCGCTCCGGGGTATTTCCATACGGCGATGACGGACGCCTTTTATCAGGATCCCGACTGGCAGACGGCGATGCTGGCCAAGATCCCGCAGCGGCGCTTCGGCACGATGCAGGATCTGGCCGGCGCTGTCGTGTTTTTGGCGAGCGGGGCATCCGCCTATGTCACCGGGCATTGCCTCCCGATCGACGGCGGCTATCTCGCATCCATCTGAGCGACTGAGATGCGGCGCAACGAGGACTGTGTAGACCGAGCTTGTATATGGTTGTATATACCACCTGACACGCTGGGCGTTCTTGCATGCGACCGGCGACAAAAAGGGGAACCACAATGCAGGAGCGTTTTCGGGCCGCAGCTTCGCACGTAGCGGAAGGCGACGGGGAAATCGCCGTCACGGTCCGCAACGTCGGGATGGACTTCGATGGGGTTCAAGCCGTCAAGAACGCGTCCTTCGATCTGCCGAAGGGCCGGTTTCTCACCATTCTCGGGCCGTCTGGGTCCGGCAAGACAACCCTCCTGCGCATGATCGCCGGGTTCCAGACCCCGAGCAGCGGCGAGATCTTCATCAACGGTGAAGCGGTGAGCGCGGTGCCACCGCACAAGCGGTCGATCGGCATGGTCTTTCAGAGACTTGCCTTGTTTCCTCATATGACGGCGGCCGAGAATGTCGCCTTCCCGCTGAAGATGCGTCGGCGCGACGCACGCACCATTCCCGACCGCGTCGAGCGATATCTCGCTCTGGTGCGGCTCGGAGGCTATGGCGGCAGGCGCGTTCACGAACTGTCCGGCGGGCAGCAGCAGCGCGTCGCGATTGCGCGCGCGCTGGTGTTTGAGCCCGACCTGCTGCTTCTCGACGAGCCGCTCGCCGCACTCGACCGCAAGCTGCGCGAGGAAATGCAGCTCGAATTCCGCCGCATCCAGCGTGAGCTCGGCGTCACCACGATCAATGTCACCCACGACCAGCGCGAGGCGCTGGTAGTTTCCGACGATATCGTCGTCATGGATCAGGGCGAGATCCAGCAGAAGGCACGGCCGATCCACACCTACCGCCAGCCAGGCAACGCCTTCGTCGCCAATTTCATCGGCGTCACCAACTTCATTGCCGGCACGGTACGGGCCGTATCGGAAATGGGCGATGTTTCCATCGTTCGGGGTGACCTGATGCTTGCCGGAAAGGTCGGCGATCCGGTCAATCCGCCTGCCGAGGGCGACAAGGCATCGGGAGCGATCCGCGCCGAACAGATCCGTCTCGCCGGCGATGCTGCGCAGCTGTCGAAGCTTGATTGCATGCTGGCCGGGACTGTGACCGACACCATCTTCGAAGGCGAGCGCATGGTCTACGAGGTAGCCTGCGCCGCAATTGGCGACGAGGTCATTCGCGTTTTCGACCATGATCCCGCCGCGCACACGCAGTTCGACATAGGCGAAAGCGTGTTCCTGGGGTGGAATGCCAGGGACATGCTTGTTTTTCGATAGAACCGGAGACCGGTCAAACCCAGAGGAGAATGCAGATGAAGCGCTTCAAGTCGAAGATATCCCATCTTTCCCGCAGAACCTTCCTTCAGGCCACCGCTGCGCTCGGCGGCGCCTCAGCGCTCGGCCTGCGCGGCGCCTATGCGCAGGAACCGGAAAAGCCGGCGGAGATCATCGTGCGCGCCTGGGGCGGCAGCTGGGTGGATAGCCTGAAGGCCGGGGTGTCCGACAGCTTCACCAAGATGACGGGGATTGCTGTCCGTCACGACCTGACCGAAGACAACGAGATTCAGCCCAAGGTCTGGGCGGCCGTGGCGCAGAAACGCGTCCCGCCGATCCATATCAACTGGGACACCACCACCAATGCCACGAAATCGGCACTGCGCGGCGTGACGGAAGACCTCTCCGACCTGCCGAACCTCGCCAATGTGACGGACCTTGCCAAGCCGGCCGGCCTGGAAGGTTTCCCGATCGTCAATACCTACGGTTATGTCTATGTGCTTGCCTATCGGCCTGCGGCATTCCCGGACGGACCGCCCAAGTCCTGGAAAGATCTGCTCGACCCGAAGTTCAAGGGTCGGCTTGCCTTCTACAATGACGGCATCGGCTTCCATTTCCCGGCCCAGGTCGCCGGTGGTGGTAAGCTGGAGGACATTCCCGGCAACATGCAGCCGGCATGGGATTTCATCACCAAGATGAAGGCACAGCAGCCGCTGCTGGGCGAAGATCCCGACTTCACCACCTGGTTCCAGAACGGCGAGATCGACGCCGCCTGCACCATCTCGACCAACGCCCGGGAGGCGCGCAAGAACGGCGTCAAAATCGAATGGGTGGTGCCGGAAGAGGGTGCAAAATTTGACACTGACGGTCTGTGGATCCCCAAGGGCCTGCCGGAAAACGAACTCTACTGGGCCAAGCAGTACATCAATCACGCCTTGACCAAGGAAGCCCAGCAGATCTGGCTGGACGGGCTTGGCTTGCCGGGCGTGGTGCCGGGTCTCACGCCGCCCAAGGATCTGGTGGGCGATCCGTCCTATCCGACCACTGAAGCGGATTTCCAGCGCCTTATCCGCATCTCGTCGAAGATCCAGGTCGAGAACGAGAGCGAGTGGTTTTCCAAGTTCAAGGCGATCATGCAGGGCTGACGCCGGTCGGCCGGTGCTGCGCTAACTCTTTGTTTTTACGCAATTCCGGACGGAAAACCGCTATACACTTTTCCTGGAATTGCTCTAGCGCGGCACCGGTTCCTTCACGACGTCGGATACGGATTTTTCATGCGGGCAGCCAGGACAGCCTATCCCCTGACATGGCGCATCATGGATGCGTTGGAAGGCGTTGCCGCCGCTATCTGGCCGGCGCGGTTCAGGCGCGCTACGCCCTATCTGATGCTGCTTCCGGCGGTGCTGCTTGTCGGGCTGCTCGTGCTTGGTCTCATCCAGATCGCGGATGCCAGCCTGCGCACGCTCGACACCACCACCTTCCAGTTCTCCGACGACTATTCCATCGCCAATTTCCGCCGCGCGCTGACCGAGCCACTGTTCCTGGTCGTCGCGCAGCGCAGCCTCGTTGCCGCCCTGATCGTCACCGCGGTGACGCTCGTCTTCGCCTTTCCCTACGCCTATCTGATGGTGCGCACGCGTTCGCCGGGATTGCGCAAATTCCTGCTGATCGCGCTGTTCCTGCCGTTCTTCATCGGCCAAGTGGTGCGTGCCTATGGCTGGCTGATCATCCTCGGCAACCAGGGCATGGTGAACGAGGCGCTCGGCCTTGTCGGGGTCGCCCCGATGCGGCTCATCTATAACTACCCCGCCGTGCTGTTCGGCCTCGTCCAGTACATGCTGCCGTTTGCCGTACTGATGCTGGCGCCGGCACTCACCGCCATTCCCGAAGAGCTCGAGGCAGCCGCTGGATCGCTCGGCGCGAACTGGGTTCGCACGTTCATCCACGTCGTGCTGCCACTCGCTCGTCCAGGCTTCATCGGCGCCGGCGTGGTGGTGCTGACACTTTCGCTCACCGATTTCGCAGTCCCCGCGATCCTTGGCGGCGGCTCGCAGGACTTTATCGCCAACGCCATCTACGACCAGTTCTTCCGCACCTCCGACCAGGGTCTCGGCGCGATGCTGGCGCTTATGCTGGTCGCGCTCGGGTCAATCCTTGTCGGCTTGGTGTTCGCGCTGTTTGGAGCCGGAACGCTCGCCATGGGGAGGTCGCGGGCGTGAGCGGCTCGCGCAGCAAATCGATTGTCCTGTGGACCCTGGTGACGATCGCCCTGGTGACGCTTTCGGCGCCGACGATCGTTGTGCTCGGCGCTTCGTTTACCGGCGGCAACATCATTACGTTTCCGCCGGATGGACTGTCGCTGCGGTGGTACGCGCGTATTTCGCAGGCCTCCGACCTGCGCAATGCTTTCCTGCGCACGCTCCAGGTCGCGACGGTCTGTACGATCGTTGCCATTCCAGTGGGCACGCTGGCGGGCATCGCGCTGGCGAAATATGCGGTGCGTTTTGAGAAGACGATCCAGATCTACCTGCTGCTGCCATTCACCATCCCGCTGATCGGATCGGGCATCGGCCTCATGCTGATCTTCGGCAACGCCGGCATTCTCGGCCAGCTCTGGCCGGTCGGCATCGCCTGCTGCGTCATCAACCTGCCCTTCATGATCTGGGCGGTCACGGCGAGCGCCACCGGGCTTGACCCGGATCTTGAACTGGCCGCCGCCAATTGCGGCGCGCCGCCGCTCCAGGTGTTCTTCTCCGTCACCTTGCCGGCGGTCATGCCAGGGGTGATCACCGGCTCGCTGCTGATGTTCATCCTGGCGCTCAACGAGTTCCTGGTCAGCCTGCTGCTCGTCGATGCCCGCATCGTGACGCTGCCGGTGCTGATCTACAACTCCATCCGCTCGATCATCACGCCGGATCTCGCCGCGATCTCCGTGGTCTTCATCGCCTGCTCGGCTGTCGCCGTTTTCCTGCTCGACAGGCTGGTCGGGCTCGACATCTTCCTGAAATCGAAATGAGGAAAGCCGGCTCGTCGGGCCGCAAAGGAAATCCTATGCCAAACGTATCATTCCACGATTTGAGACAACTCGACGCCGCCGCTCGTTCGGCATTGATGCGGCGCTCAGAGACCGATCTCTCTGGCTTTATGGAGAAGGCCGCGCCGATCATCGAGGCGGTCCGAACAGAAGGCGACGCCGCGCTCGTTCGCTTCGCCCGCGACTTTGACAAGGCAGATCTCGATGCCACGCGACTGAAGGTCAGCCCCGCCGAGTTCGACGCCGCCTTCGGCATGGTCGACGAGGACGTGATCGCCGCCATTCGCTTCGGCATCGACAACATCCGGCATTTCCACGAAGAGCAGAAACCGGAAGCGATGTGGCTCAAGGAAATGCGGCCCGGCGCCTTTGCCGGCGACCGCTTCACGCCGATCCGCTCGGTGGCGCTCTATGTCCCGCGCGGCAAAGGGGCGTTCCCTTCGGTGACGATGATGACCGCAGTGCCCGCAGTGGTGGCGGGCGTTCCGGAGCTTGCCATCGTCACGCCGCCGGCGCCCGATGGTTCGGTGGACGCAGCGACGCTGGTTGCGGCGCGCCTCGCCGGCGTCGAAACGGTCTACAAATGCGGCGGCGCGCAGGCGGTCGCCGCGGTCGCCTACGGCACAGAGACGATCACGGCCGCGCTCAAGATTGTCGGTCCAGGCAGCCCCTGGGTGGTTGCGGCCAAGCGGCTGCTTGCCGGCGTCATCGATCCTGGCCTTCCCGCCGGCCCGTCTGAAGCGATCATCCTCGCCGACGACAGCGTGCATGGCGGGCTGGCCGCGCTCGACCTCCTCATCGAGGCGGAGCACGGACCGGACTCGTCTGCCTATCTGGTGACCCACAGCCGCCGCGTGGCGGAGGAGGCACTGGCCGCGCTGCCGGAGCACTGGGCGCGCATGACCGGGCAACGGGTCGCGTTCTCCACCGCGGTCCTGACCGGCGCCTGTGGCGGCATTGTGCTGACGGCCTCGATCGAGGAGAGCTACCGCTTCATCAACGACTACGCACCGGAGCACCTGGAGATCCTCTCCACCGACCCCCTCGCGCACCTTGGCCACATCACCGAAGCTGCCGAGATCCTGATGGGACCGCACACGCCGGTCTCGATCGGCAATTTCGGGCTGGGCCCCAACGCCGTGCTGCCGACCAGTCGCTGGGCGCGTACTTGTGGACCGCTCTCGGTCACCGATTTCGTCAAGCGCTCTTCGATCGGCTACGTGACGGCCGCGGCCTATCCGGAATTCGCGCGCCATGCCCGCACACTTGCCCGCTATGAAGGCTTCTCCTCGCATGAACACGCCGTCTCCAGCGTGCGCGACCGATATCTGGCGCGGTAGCGGATGATGAAGGCGGCCAGACTCCATGCGGCGGGCGATTTGCGGGTTGAGGACGTGCCATCTCCCGGCGAGCCAGCGCCTGGCTGGGTGCGGCTCAAGGTGACGGCCGCCGGCATTTGCGGCTCCGACCTCCACAACTTCCGCACCGGTCAGTGGATCAGCCGCGCGCCGAGCGTCGCCGGGCATGAGTTCGCCGGCGAGGTGATCGCCGTGGGGGCCGGCGTGTCCCAGTTTGCGCTCGGAGACCGGGTTGTGGCCGATTCGCGCTTCTGGTGCGGCGAGTGTCCTGA
Source organism: Mesorhizobium sp. WSM4806 (assembly GCF_055811635.1). NCBI lineage: Bacteria > Pseudomonadati > Pseudomonadota > Alphaproteobacteria > Hyphomicrobiales > Phyllobacteriaceae > Mesorhizobium > Mesorhizobium sp. WSM4806. The sequence goes on from NZ_JBVVQZ010000001.1 coordinate 222,577, forward strand.
CTGCCTGGCCGGCCGGCATAATTTCTGTGCCAGACTGGGCTTTGTAGGCGAGGTCTGCGACGGCGGCTTCGCGGAAGAGACGCAGCTGCCGGCGCGGCTGCTCCTGCGCCATGACCCGGCGCTCGATCCCGCAATCGCCGCCATGGCGGAGCCGCTGGCGGTCGCCCTGCACGCAGTGCGGCGGCTGTCGGCGCCGGCCGGGGCGCCGGTGCTTATTGCCGGTTGCGGCCCGATCGGCGGATTGGCGGCGCTGCTCCTGTCGCGGCCGGGCGAGAGACAGGTCCTCGTCGCCGACCGCAATGCGGCGCGTGCGGAGCTTGTGGCCAAGGTGAGCGGCGCGACCGTCGTCGACCTGGACGCCCTGCCGTGTGATCCCAATCTGCGCCATGCCCCCGATCTACGCTATGCCGTCGACGCGACGGGCCGCATCGCGGTGATGGCGCGGTTGCTCGATGTCTTGGCCGGTGGCGGCACGCTGGCGCTGGTCGGCATTTCGCATGGCCGCCTCGACCTCGACCCCAACTTGCTGGTCGAGCGCGAGATCGCGCTTGTCGGCTGCCACGCATTCGCCGACGAGCTTGCTCCGGCCGTCGCGATGCTAGGCGATCTCGCGCCCGCGCTGTCGCGCTTCGTGTCCGACGAGATCGCGATCGGCGAAATTCCCGCCGCTTACCAGCGCCTGATCGCCGGCGTGAGCGGCGGGTTGAAGACCATCGTCCGGATGGAGAGCGGACGATGATCAGGCTTACCGAAACCGCCGGGCCGCTCTACGAAAAGGTCAAGGACTACGTGCTTGGCAATATCGGCAGCGGCAACTGGCCGAAGGACCGCAGGCTGCCTTCCGAAAACGAGCTGGTCAGCACGCTCGGCGTCTCGAGGATGACGGTGCACCGGGCGCTGAGGGAACTGACCTCGGAAGGCCACCTGCTGCGTATCCAGGGCGTAGGCACCTTTGTGGCGCCGCCGAAACCGCAATCGGCCCTCATCGAAATCAGGAACATCGCCGGCGAGATCGCCGCGCGCGGCGCACGCCACAGGGCCGAGGTCATCGTCCTCGAGAAGATCCGCAACCCGGCGCTGGACCTTGTCGTCGCCTTCGAGTTCACGCGCCGCAGACCGGTCGCCCATTCGATCATCGTGCATTTCGAAGACGATGTGCCCGTCCAACTCGAGGAACGCTTTGTCAATCCGGCGCTCGCACCGGACTACCATCGGCAAGATTTCGTGGCGACCACCACTTACGACTACCTGCAGCGGGCGACGCCGCTGACGGAAGTGGAGCATGTGATCTCGGCTATCGCGGCAGAAGAGACGGCGGCCCGCCATTTGATGATCCGACCCGGCGACCCCTGCCTGCTCCTGCATCGGCGGACCTGGTCGGGCGCGGCGGTCGCCACCGTCAACAAGCTTACCTATGTCGGCAGCCGCTATTCGCTGGGCAGCCGCTACGCGCCCTCACCCGCCGCATGAGCAGCGACGGCCCGCCAGGCAAGCCGGGCGGCGCTGTCGGCCCAACGGCTGCCTTGACAGGCAAGCAGTTCTGCCTGCGCCGCGGTTTTTTCTTATTCACGCCGACCAGATCAGGTTGAGTATCGAGCCTGGCCGCCGGTCAAGTGCCCCGGAGCGGCCAGACTGATTGGGCCCAGAATGGGAATGTCCGGGAAGCGGCCGACCGTCAAACCAACCCGGGAACGACGAAAACCAGCCAGGCGATGACAGGGCCGATGATGGCGATAAGCGCGCTGTAGATCAGCAAGGTCTTCAACACGCCCTCGCGCTCTGCTTCCTGGGCATTGGCGACGACCAGCGCGCCGTTGGTCGAAAACGGACTGGTGTCGACGATGGTGGTGGAGATCGCGATCGCGGCAACCACGCCTATGGCACTGATCTGTCCCTGCAGGAGGAACGGCACGGCCAGCGGAATGATGGCTCCCAGCAATGCCGTGGACGAGGCGAATGCCGATACGATGGCGCCGGTGAAGCAGAGGAGGAGTGCGACCAGCAGCGGCATGCCCAGGCTCGAAATGCCTTGGGCGACGTAGTCGATCGTGCCGATCTTCTCCATGAGGCCGACATAGGTGATGATGCCGGCGATCAGGAGCACTGTCGACCAGCTGACCTTGTCGATCGCCGCCTTTTGGGTCTTCGGCGAGAGCAGCGCCAGCGCGACAGCGACAGTAATCGCAACCAGGCCGACATTGAACTTGAAGACAAGCGCGCCGACGGCGAGCGCGGTCAGGCCGATCAATGTCGTCAGCCTTTCCGTAGTCAGGCCGGAAAGCGCCGACGCATTTTTCGTCTGCTCGTCAAAGACGTGATGGCTGATCGGAGTAGCCAGCGTGCCGCCGTGGCCGACAATTGACTGCGTCACGCCCTCGGGGTGGAGGTCAGGCAGCGGTCCCGAGGCAATCGAATACTTACGCAGCACCTTCGAGCCGCCGAAGACGAAGAATACGAGGACGGCGATCGCCAGGTTGAAGAAGAAGCTGGAGAGAAACAGTGATGTCGGCGCGAACGGCAACCCCGCCTTTTCGACGATCTGGTTGGTGATGCCGCCATAGACGCTGATCGGCGAAAAGCCGCCCGCCTGTGCACCGTGAATAACCATCAATCCCATCATGACCGGATTGATGCGGTACTGGAACGCAAAACCCAGCGCCACCGGGGCCAGGATGGCGACCGCCGCAGGTCCGAGCGCACCGAACCCGGTGATGACGGCCGCGACCAGGAACATGACCCAGGGAATCCACGCCACATGTCCGCGCACCAGTTTGACCGCGCCCTCGACCAACCAATCGATAGTACCGTTGATCTGGGCGATGGCGAACAGGTAGGTAATGCCGACCAGTGTCAGGAAGAGGTCGCTCGGGAAGCCAGCAAATATTTCCGCCGGCTTCATCGCCATGACGAGCGAGCCGACCAGAAAGGCGCATGCGAAGGCGAGCGCGCCCATATTGATCGGCTGCATGGTGGCGATCACGAACATGCCGATCAGCAGCGCAATCGACAGAATCTGGATGTTCATAGCTTCCTCCCTCGGGAAACGCCTTCAGGCGCCCGTTCTCATTTCCATCGGTGGTAAATCAGCCTGCGTTGGTCTCGCTCCCAAGCACCAACGCAGGGTCGTCAGCGCCTCCTAGAGCCGGATGATTTCAGGTCAAGTCGACCTGAAATCTGAATCCGGCTCTAAATCAAAGAGATAGAGCATGATGTCGTCCGAAAACCGCTTCACACTTTTCGGCATCATGCTCTAGGAGGCGGGCATGTAAAGGTTGCTGAACCGGTCGCGCAGAAGGTTCTTCTGCACCTTTCCCATGGTGTTGCGCGGAAGGTCCTCGGCGAAGATCACCCGTTTCGGCTGCTTGTAGCGCGCGAGGCGGTCGCGCAGCGCGTTCAGCACGGCCTTTTCGTCCATTGTGGCACCGGGCTTGAGCACCACGATGGCCGTCACCCCCTCGCCGAAATCCGGATGTGCAATGCCGATGACCGCACTCTCGGCGACGCCGTCGAGTTGATCGATCTCACCCTCGACTTCCTTCGGGTAGATGTTGTAGCCGCCGGAGATCACCAGGTCCTTGTCGCGGCCGACGATGTGGAGATAGCCCGCCTCATCGATCTTGCCGAGGTCGCCGCTGATGAAATAGCCGTCCTTGGTGAACTCCGCCGCGGTCTTTTCAGGCATCCGCCAATAACCCCGGAAAACGTTCGGGCCCTTGATCTCGATCATGCCGGTTTTGCCTGGTCCGAGCGTCTCGCCGGTGGCCGGATCGGTGACCCTCACCGACACGCCCGGGAGTGGGAAGCCTACTGTCCCTGCCCTTCGCTCGCCGTCATAGGGGTTTGAGGTGTTCATGTTGGTTTCGGTCATGCCGTAGCGTTCGAGAATGGCGTGACCGGTGCGCTGCTTGAATGCGGCGTGCGTTTCAGCGAGCAACGGTGCCGAGCCGGAGATGAACAGCCTGATATTGGCGACCGTCTCCCGGTTCAGGCCCTCATGCTGAAGCAACCGGACATAGAAGGTTGGCACGCCCATCATCAGCGTCGCCCGCGGCATCAGAGCAAGGATTTCCTCCGGATCGAACTTTGGCAGCAGAAACATCGAGGCGCCGGCGATGAGTGTGACATTGGTCGCCACGAAGAGCCCATGCGTGTGAAAAATCGGCAGCGCGTGGATCAGCCGGTCGGCTGCCGTCACCTGCCAGCATTCGCGCAGTGCTATTGCATTGGACAAAAGGTTGTCGTGCGTCAGCATTGCGCCCTTGGAACGGCCGGTGGTTCCAGATGTGTACAGGATCGCGGCGAGATCGTCAGGCGCGCGCGCCGCGTCGAGAAAATCGTCAGACTCGTCCCGGGCCAACTCCATGAGCGATCCGGCGCCGTCCGCATCGAGCGTTTCGACAATCGCGCCGTAGCCGTGCGCGATCCTCTCGACATCAGTTCGCGACTTCGAGGAGACGATGACGAGCCGCGGTTCGGCGTCACCGATAAAATAGTCGAGTTCAGTCAGCGTATAGGCGGTATTCAGCGGCAGATAGATGGCCCCGCAGCGCACGCATGCGAGATAGAGCATCAGAGCCTGCGGGCTCTTGTCCACCTGGACCGCGACGCGGTCGCCCGGGCGAACGCCGAGCACATCAATTGCGCTGGCGATCTGTCCGGAGAGCCGCAGCGCATCTGCATAGGTCCAACGCTGACCATCAATAGTCTCGATGAAAATCGACTCGCCTGACTTGGCGGATGCTCGCATGGCGTCGAACAGATGATTGCTCATTGAACTCCTCCCAATCTGCTTATTAGGTTTTCTGCATTTCGGTGCGGCGTCGACGAACCGGGGCCGCGATATCGGTGTCGGTCGAAGCGGTTGCCGCCAGTTTTCTCACCTCCGGCGAAGCGGCTATTTCGCCATGCTGCGCCAAGGCTTCGTGGTTCGCCTCGATGTCGTCCAACTTGTAAAAGTAGTTGACCATCAAGCCGTGGGACTGCCGCATCGCCTTGGCGGAGCGATCGGCGAGGAAGTTCAGCCGTTCAAGGCGAGCGCCGTTGCCCAAATGAAAACGCGCCACAGGATCGACCGGCCGTCTGCCGGTGGCTCGTTCCCTAATGAAATAGCGTGCGGCGAGCGGGAGAAGCACCGCTTCAACGGCCTGTGCCTTCTGCGGATTGTCCGCCCAGCCCGGATCGTCCAGCAGCTCGAGCGTCTTGAGGGTCCGATCATCGAGGCTGGCATCGGCCGCCTTGCGCAGTCTTGCCAGCCAGCCAGCGAAACCCGGAACCGGCGACAGCGTCACAAAGGTCTTCAAGCCGGGCAGGTCGCGGCGCAAATCCTCCACCACCTGCTTGATCAGAAAATTCCCGAAAGAGATGCCACGCAGTCCGTCCTGGCAGTTGGAGATAGAATAGAAGACAGCGGTGGTGGCGTCCTGGGCCGTGATCGGCGAACGGTTTACATCGAGCACATCAGCGATGGCAGAGGGAATCGCCCTGGTCAGCGCAACCTCGACGAAGATCAGCGGATCGTCTGCGAGACGCGGGTGGAAGAACGCAAAGCATCTGCGGTCGGCTGGAGCTAGCCTCCGCCGCAGCTCCTCCCAGCCGGCGATTTCATGCACCGCCTCGTATCTGATGATCTTCTCCAGGATGTCAGCTGGCGTGGACCAGTCGATCGGACGCAGGGTCAGAAAACCGCGGTTGAACCATGAGCCGAACAGGTGGGCGAAGTCGGCATCGACAGCGCGAAACGGTTCCGTCGCATCCTTCATGGCCAATAGGCGCTCGCGCATCTCCACCAGCCTTGCCGTGCCTTTGGGGGCCAGGTTCAGTCTGCGCACCAGTTCCTGGCGACGCGGCTCGGCGGCCTGGTGCAGTTCGATGACGGCGTCCGAGCTCCTGTCGCTGCGGTAGCGCTCGATGGCTTTGTCAAGCTTGGCGATGTCTGGGCCGAACTGTTCGTGCAGCATACGCACGAAGTCTTGCTGACCGGCCGCGTCCAGTTGGGCCCAGCGCTGAAGGACCTCGGCGGCCAATGCCATGCCCGAGGCCTCGCCCCGGCTCGACAACAGCATGTCGCAGAGTGTTTCGATATTCGTCTCGGCTTGGACCGGTTCGCTGCGCGCCCCTGCCGCAACCAGCCTGCGGCCGCGATCGGTAATGCTTTGCACCATATCGCTAAAGAACGAGATGCCTGCCATGTCGGAGTCCCTCCTGGCAAAAAAATCGAAATCGGCGCAAGCAGACCCGCCGCGCGGCCTCGACGCGTGCCGGTGCTCGGATGCGTCCACCCATTTGTGTGCGACTTGCCTTTTGTGGTATCGTTCTTAAACGTCCTTGTACGCAAAGTCAATGTTCTTGCATACAAGATTTATCATGCTGCATTGGAAGGCCCAGAAAATGTCGGAGAATGTCGTTCAGCGCCTACGTGACGAGATTGAAAACGGCATAATCTCGAACGACTTCGCCCCCGGTGCACGACTGGACGAGGTGCAATTGGCAACACGCTTCGGCGTCTCGAGGACGCCGGTGCGCGAGGCGCTGATGCAGTTGAACGCAATCGGGCTGGTGGAGATTCGGCCGCGCCGGGGTGCCGTGGTGATCGATCCGGGACCGCACCGCATTTTCGAAATGTTCGAGGTGATGGCGGAACTTGAAGGCTTGGCCGGTTCGCTGGCCGCGCGACGGTTCACCGATACCGATCGCACCACCATCCTGGCCGCGCATGCAGATTGCGAGCGTTCGTCTTCGGCCGGCAACAGCGACGCCTATTATTACGATAACGAGCGCTTTCACAAAGCTATCTACGCTGCCAGCCACAGCGGTTTTCTGGCCGAGCAGTGCGTCGCGCTGCACCGCCGCCTGCAGCCCTACAGGCGTCTCCAACTGCGCGTGCGCAACCGCGTTGCCACGTCATTCGCCGAGCATGGCGCGATCGTGGAAGCAATCCTCGCTGGCGACGCGGAGCAGGCGCGCACGCTCCTACGGCAGCATGTCAGCATCCAGGGCGAACGCTTCAGCGATCTTGTAGCGACGCTGGCGAGCAGATAGTCCGTCACAAGTCGAGCCTCTCGCCTTTCACCGTCGCCTCAATGAAGTCAAGCCGCATGCCGAGGCCGGCATGGCAGCGGGCGTGCAACTGAGCAAGCGGGCGTTCCGGTTATCGGAAATCCCGTGTAGCAGCCGCCTGCTACCAGCAAAGCAAATTTTGGCCCTAACTTGATATGAATGGCGAACTTCGCCGAGGCGGTGTAGGGTTCACCGCAAAAGAAGAATTGAGCCGTAGAAACGGCGACGCGGAGCGAATCTGGGAGGATTCATGGTCGAGATTATCTCCAAGCGGGATGGCCCGCGGCGCGAGGACGCACACGTCAAAAGACTGATCGAGCAGAACCGCTCGACCATCGTCCGCCTTGCCGACCAGATCAGCGGTGGCGGCTATTCAGCTTCCAGGAAGCCACGACAGCAACCAAAGGCGGAAGGTCTGATCATCCATGTTGGCGGCGGCGCGGCACCGGTTGCCGAGGCCAAGCCGTCCATCCAAGTCACCATGAACGGCCGCGTCATTTCGAAGGATCGGAACACCGGCCGTCAACTTCATCACATCGGCGATATCCGCGACCGCGGCGGCGACCAGGTCTTCGTGCTGGCAACAAAGCAGAATGGCTTCTTCTCGCCGGTCGACGAAATCGTTGCCGAGGCGCTTGCCGACATGGACGGATCCCGCCTCGCTGCCACCTATACCGAAGAACAGCTTGCCTTCGACATCGGCGCCAAACTCGGCATCAGCTGATCAGGCTAACGCCTGGGCGTGCTTCTTCACGTCCAACTCGCGGCAGCCTACGAACTCGACAGCATACAGAAATGGCATGCCTCAAAGGTTCTGTGATGACTGAATGAAACGCGAGATAGCCCCCAATCAGATGAAGATCGATGCCCTTCCGGCACGTAGGTCGCTGGCCACCGGCCAAATGGCTCTGAGCAACATCGACTATGACGAGCATGCCACCATGCGCGCCTGGGAAAGTTTCCTGGCTGACGAGCCCAAATGCGCCGGCGATGCTGTCCACCCAAGCCACGTCCGCTCCCTCATTCACGATTCCTGGTATCGCAGTGCCACCGGCGGCATCAACGCTCAAGGCATTGAAGCGCCGCTGAGCAGTGATCGCGACGAAATCGAATATCTTACCCGGGCCAATGCAGAACTGCTTTCGGCGGCGCGGCGGTCGTTCGCATCGCTTGGCCAGTTACTGGACGGGACCGGCGCGATGCTGGTTCTGGCCGACAGCGACGGCGTGCTGATCGACGCCATCGGCGACAAGAAGACGCTGCATGACGGTATGGATATCCACTTGGCCATCGGCGGCAAATGGAACGAGGATGCCGTCGGGACGAACGGCATCGGTACGGCGCTGTGGACCGGCGAGCCGACTTTCGTGCATGCGGCCGAGCATTTCTGTGCCGGCATCAAATCCTGGACCTGCGCCGGCGCGCCGATTCGCGACCCGCTGGACGGCAAGATCATCGGTGTGGTCGACCTGTCAGGCTATTCGCCGATCTTCAGGCCGCACAACACCGCGCTCGTCGCCGCGACAGCCCGGCAGATCGAAAAGGCATTGGCCGAACAGCAGCAGGAACAGCGCACGCGCCTGCTCGAAGCTTTCATTTCATCGGCTCCCGGCTACCGCCGAAAGGACGGGCTGGTAATCGTCGACCACCGCGGTCGTGCCATCTTCTGCAACAATGTGCCTGATGGCGAGGCCACTGAGATGATGGACGGCCCGATGGAGCCAGGCCGTGGCCGCTGGCTGATGAACCTTCCGTCCTCCGGCTCCGAAGCCGACCTTGCCAGGGCGCTGCCGGCCCATCTGCGATCCTGCCATATCACCCCGCTCAAGCTCGATGGCGACCTCCGCGGCGCGGCGCTGGTGTTCCCCTCCGTGCCGGCAGTCTCCAGTGCGGCGGTGGTCCAGCGGGAAGTGAACAAGCATCTTCAGGATGCTGTCGCCATGATCGTCGGCGAAAGCGAAGCGCTGCATGCCGCCATCGACGTCGCCTGCCGCGTCGCCCGGTCGAGCAGCGTAACATCGCTGTTGGTCGAGGGTGAAACAGGGGTCGGGAAAGAGCTGTTTGCGCGGCTTGTCCATGCCGGCAGCCGGCGCACGGCGAACGACCCGTTCATCGCCATGAATTGCGGGGCGATCACCAGGGACCTGTTCGGCAGCGAGTTGTTCGGCCATGTCGCCGGCGCCTTTACCGGCGCCTCGCGTGAAGGCAAACCGGGGGTTTTCGAGCTCGCCCATGGCGGCGTCCTCAGTCTCGACGAGATCGGCGAATTGCCGCTCGAGATCCAGCCGTTCCTACTGCGTGTCCTGGAAGAGCGCGTGGTCAACCGCATTGGCGACAGCCGGGGCCGCCCGGTGGATGTGCGCCTGGTCGCCTCGACCAATCGCGATCTCAAGCAGGAGATTGCCGCAGGCCGATTCCGCCGCGATCTCTACTATCGAATTGGCGCGGTTTCGATCACTGTTCCACCGCTGCGCGAGCGCGGCGAGGATGTGCTGCTGCTGGTCGAACATTTCAACCGGCAGATCGCCACCGCAGCGGGCGAGGACCCGCTGGAATTTTCGCGAGAAGCGCTCGATGCCCTGCTCGCCTATCAATGGCCGGGCAATGTACGCGAACTGAAGAACCTCATCGGGCGGTTGCATGTCCTGGCGCGGGGCCGAGATATCGGGCTCCACGATCTCCCCGGTGAAATCGCGGCGCCCAGCGCCACGTCCGATGATGGCAAGACCCTGTCGGCCGAGTCGCCTGGAGGCACACTCGTCGAGGCGGAACGCCAGGCGATGAAGAACGCATTGGCAGCCGAGGGCGGCAATCTCAGTCGGGTCGCGCGGCGGCTCGGCATTTCCCGGCCGACGCTCTATCGCAAACTCGACCAATACGGCATCCGCCGCGGTTTCCTCTAGGATCAGAACCCGTCACCGGCACAAAAGCGCCGCGCGGCATTCGCGCCACTGGCTGGGGAAAGTCATGCCAATGGTCAGCGAAATCACCACAGCCGCGCCGATCTTGCCGCCCGGACCCTTTCTCTCCCTCTTGATGTGACCGGACACCGCACCCGACCGCGCGAATCCGGCCCATATATTTCAGGGCACGATGACGCCGCGACCGGTGAACCGACGGTTCTTGAAATCGTCGAGCGCGGTGTTGATGCTGGCAAGGTTGTATTCGGTGTAGTGCATCTTCACCTTGCCGTCGGCGTTGAGCTCCATCAATTCGACAAGCTCGGTGAAATTGCCGACCAGGCTGCCGCCGATGTTGATCTCCTCGATGACGAGATGGGCGGTCGGCACATTGATATTGCCGCCATAGCCGACGACGAACAGTTGCCCGCCCTTGCGCACCATCTTCCAGCAGATGTTTTCGACGCCGAGCTCGCCGACGAAATCGATGACCACATGGGCGCCCCCGCCGGTGATCTGGCTGACCTCCTCGATGACGTTCGGTCCGCCATCGAGGACGAAGTCGGCGCCGAGATCCTTGGCCAGCACCTGTGCTGCCGGCTCGCGATCGACGGCGATGATGCGGCAGCCCGAGATCGCGTGCAGCGATTGCAGCGCGATGTGGCCGAGCCCGCCTATGCCGAGCAGCACACAATAGCTCCCTGGTCGCAGCAGTTTGGCGGCGCGCTTGGCGGCGCGATAAGCGGTGATGCCGGCGTCGGCAAGCGGCGCCACCTCGATCGGTGTAACGTTGGCGTTCAGCTTGATCAACGAACGCTCGCTGGTGATGAAATACTCCGCGAAACCGCCGTTCATGCCGAGGCCCGGAAATTGGCCGTTATCGCAGTACATATCCTCGCCGTGGCGGCAGTTGAGGCAGATGCCGCACGAGCGGAAGGGGTGGCAGACCACGGCGTCACCGCGCTTGACCGACCTGACGCCGCTGCCGACCTCCTCGACCCAGCCTGCATTTTCATGGCCCATGATGTAAGGCAGCAGCGTCCCCTCTGGATCCATGGTCGGCTTCCACACACCCTCGATGATGTGGAGGTCGGTGCGGCAGAGGCCGGCAGCACCTACCCGCACTATGACCTCGTCGGGAGCGGTAATGGTCGGCGCCTTGACCTCCTCGACCCTGAGCTGGACATTCATACGCGGGTCGTATTCGTACAGTCTGGCAGCTTTCATCGTCGTATCCTTTCAACGTCGAGAATGTTCGGATTGCTTCAGGCGCGGCCGAGCTTTTCAGAGCCACCACCGCGAGCCGGTCCGGCCGTCGGGTCCTCGTCCTCGGCGAGATGGCCGATCAGCGTTTCGGTGGTCAGGATCAGCGTCGCCACCGAAGCTGCGTTGGCGAGCGCTGTGTAGGTGACGCGGACCGGATCAATGATCCCTGCCTCGAACATGTTCTGGTAGCTACCGGCAGACGCGTTGTAGCCGTAGCCGCCGTTGATGCGCGTGACTTCCGCCACGACCGCTTCGGGATCGGCGCCGGCATTGACGGCTATGCGCCAGAGCGGCCGCGACAGCACCGATCGCACCAGCCGCACGCCTTCGGCGACATCGCCGTCGACGTCTGCCGCCACCCTGTCGAGCAGCGGCGCGATCTGGGCAAGCGCCGAGCCACCTCCGGCGACCACGCCCTCTTCGGATGCGGCGCGCACCGCATTCAGCGAATCCTCGATGAGCTGAATGGTTCGCTTTTGCTCGACCGGCGTGACACCGCCGGCATAGAGAATCGCGGTGCCGCCAGAAAGCTTGGCCAGGCGTTCGCGCAGCTTGTCCTGATCGATATTCGGCGGCGAAGCTTCATACTGCCGCTGCACCTGAGCGCGACGCGACGCGATTGCCGCGTGGTCGCCGCCGCCGCGGATGATCGAGGTGTAGGACGAACTGGTCTTCACCCGGTCAGCCGTTCCGAGATCGTCGGCGGTGATGTCCTCCAGCCGACCGCCGAGGTCGCGCGCGATCACCTTGCCGCCGGTGATGATCGCCAGATCCTCCATCATCGCCTTGCGCCAATGGCCATATTCCGGCGGATGGACAACGAGGTATTTTCCAGGTCCCTGCTTGCCGAGCAGCGTCACCACGACTTCCGGCGACATTTCCTCGGACACGATCAGCAGCGGCCGACCATCCTCGGCGGCAATGCGGCGAGCCGCATCGAGCTGCCCGGGTTCCTTGATCTTGAGATCGGTCATCAGGATGTACGGCCGTTCGAGTACAGCCTCCATCTTCTCCTGGTCAGTCACCATGTGATGAGAGAGATAGCCGCGGTCGAAGGACATGCCCTCGACCACATCGAGCGTGGTCTCGGTGGTGACGCTGAAGTCCGTGCTGATGACACCTTCGGCACCCACGCGCTGATGGGCTTCCGCCACCAGCGCGCCAAGCTTGGGATTGGTCGCCGCGATGTTGGCGACCGAGGCGAGAATGCCGTTGCCCTTAGCCGGCTTGGCCGAAGCCTTGAGCGCCGCCACCACCGCCGCCACGGCAAGGTCGATGCCCTTGCACAGATCGACGGATTTCACGCCGCGTTCATTCGCCTCCACACCGCCCTGGATGAGAGCGTTGGCGAGCACGATGGCAGTCGTGGTGCCGTCGCCGGCGACCTCGTTGGTTTGCATCGACACTTCGCGCACGACCTGCGCGCCCATGTTTTCGAAACGGTCGTGCAATTCGATCTCGGAGGCGATGCTGACGCCGTCACGGGTCACCATCGGCGTGCCGATCGGCCGATCGATCATGGCGTTCATGCCTTTGGGGCCGAGCGTCGGCTCGACGGCAGCGGCCAGCCGAAAGACGCCACGGGCGAGAGCGCGGCGGGCGTCGGAGTTGTGAAGCATTATTTTGGGCATGATTCCTCCTTCCGCCTTACGGGCGGGTTGTTGGTTAGGGGCCTCGTGCGAGGGAGGCCGTTGTTTTCGGCTCTGCTTCAGGCGGTCGGCGTGGCTCGTGCCGGCACGCGATCCATGATGAAATCGACCAGTGTCGGTTCGCCGTCGACCACATCCAGCTCCTTGTATCTGGTCTGCTTGAGCCCACGGCAAAGCGCGCCGTTGAACTCCATATTGACGCGCACACCGCGCAGTTCAGCGAGATGGGCACCGAGTGCGGCAGTCTGTATGCGTTGCCCTTCCCAGGTCACGAAGACAGGATCATCCGCCCGGCGGCCGGGAAAACGCTCGATCAGAGCCGCCCGGTATCTCGGCTTCTGTTTGGCCGCTTCGCCCGCCTCGAGCCGCGCGACATCGTATGCCGGCAGGTCCATGCCGAGGATTTCCCGATCCGTCAGACCATGCTGCCGAAGGCCCCGCAAAACCGCCTCCTGGCGCCGCTTGAATGCCTTCATCCTGAAGGTTTCGCGCAAGGCGCCGAGATCCTGATCCTCGGCAAGTTCAGCGAAAATATCGCCGAATGTCTTGCCGGCTGCCATGCCGCGATTGACCTCTTCCGCGAACATGTGGTCGTGCAGCTTGACGCGATAGGCCGGCGACCATGAGAGTTGGTCGAGCGCCTTGCGGACGCCGTCCAGCATCAGGAACGCGAAGTTGGGCGAGCACCAGTAGGTCGGCAGGCGGAAATCTATCTCCACGCTGCCGTCGCCCGTCATCACGGCTCGCTCGACGAAGCCCATCTCGGTGATCGGTTCGTCGAGTTCGGGGTCATTGATCTCACCAAGGCACCGCCAGAGCTCCTTCTCGCGGTTGTCGGAAACGCTGGCGGCGGTTGCCATGGCCCCTACTCCGCCGCGATGCTGAAGGGCGAACTGGCGAGCGCCGTCTTCTTGGCTGCGATGTCGATGTTGTAGAGACGCGCGGCATTAAGACCGAGGATCTTCTCCTTGATCTCGTCGGTCAGCTGCACGCCGCGTTCTGCGGCGATGTCGTCGGGGATCTGGTAGGCCCAGAATTTCTCGACCAGCCAGCGTGGCGTCCAGATCGCGTAGTCGGAACCGAACAGGATTTTCTCCGGCCCGATCCAGAACAGCAGTTCGGCGATGACCTCGCCGAAATAGCGCGGGCGAGCATGGATGAAGGGCAGCGCCACCGCAAGCCCGCCATAGACGTTGGTTTCCTGCGTCGCGATCCAGCAGAAATCGTCAAGACGCGGCAGTCCGCAATGCTCGATGATCCAGTTGAGGCCCTGGAAATCCGTCGCCGCATGATCGACGTCATGCACGTCGAACGCATCCTTGCTGAGCGGCAGGATCGTCGGGCCCTTGTGGACGTGGATGTTCCTGATGCCGAGCTTGTCGCAGAGTTCGAAGCATTTGTAGGCATCGGGATCGGTGAGCTTCCAGCCCTTGGAGGCGCCGTTCCATTCGGCCGTGTACATCTTCACGCCCTTGACGTCGTAGATCTCCTTGAGGAAATGGATGTACTCAAGCGCCTTCTCACCGTCGCGCGGATCGAAGGCGCCGTTGACGATGAAACGCTCCGGATAGAGCTTGGCCACCTCGGCGTTGCGTTCGATCGTGTTGAAGCCGTTCTTGTAGAAGTCCTTGAGATAGGTCGACTGGACGATCGCCATATCGTCTGGACCGTCAATGAACAGGTCGCGATAGAGATCGTCGGCACTGTATTTCTCGAACTTGCTCTTCTCCCACAGCTGGTCCTTGGGACTCATCCCCGTGTGATAGGCGTAGAAGCAATCGATGAACTGCTTGCCGTGAATATTCTTCTGGTTCTCCGGGCTGCCGTCCCAGAAATGGGTGTGGCCGTCGACCACGAAAATGTCCTTACCTTCCGGTGTCCTAAACATTCTTTCCTCCGCAAGATGCGTGTTGATCGGTTCTGCGTGCCGCAATCAGGCGGCACGCCTGATTTTTTGCCGGCTATTCGATGTATTCGAACATCTCGTCCATGTTGCCGAACAAGATCACGGTGTTGTCGTCGATGCGCACCATCCGCCCGTAGTGGGTGGAGCTGTTGACCTCGAAGGTTTCCGCCGTCATCTCGCGGCCGAGATATTCGCTGATTTCATCCATCTTGAAGATCAGCTTGCCGGTGCCATCGATCCGGATCATCGCCGGTTGGTAGGTTACGGTTACGTTCGGCTTCAGGCCCATGAATTCAGCGATGGCCCTGGCTTCCACCGAGTCGTTCATGGTGACGCCGCACTGATGCGAAATCGTCTGTTCGAAGGTGATGTCCTTCATCGCCCTGAAGATGTTGGATTGCGATGCGTCGCGTGCTGCAGTTGACATGACGGTTTCTCCCTGTGTCAGCGCTTGAGGCCAAGTTCGCGGAGTATCTGACCAATCCGTTCCTCGGATTTGGCACGGACATCCGCAAATGCGACCGGCTTGGAATGCGGCATCGACCAGATCGGCTGCAGGCCGGTGGCTGCCTTTTCGGCGAGCGCGCCGTGTTTCTCGACCCAGCCCTGGAAGAGCTTCTTGTTCGCCGCGCCGTGCTTCTCGTCGTTGGCGAGCATGTGCATGAGGTCGATCGTGTTGGCGAGGTTGCGTTCGTAGTCGGCCTCGGCTGCCGAGATCACCGCAGGCGTTATGAAGTCGTGGTTGGCGGCGGCGATCTGCATCAGGAAGCCTGAGCGGAATGCCTCCCCGACCAGCGGCTCGAAGACGATGTTGATGGCGAAATACTGTTCGAGATAGTCGGTCGCGCCCATGATGGTTTCGACCGCCTCGCGGGTACCTTGCCAGTTGTTGTCCTCGAGCCAGGCCTTCTTGCCAAGTTCGTCGTCCCAGCCGGGAAGGTCCATGCCGATCTCGGCAAGGTAGAGCGTGATGTCCTGGGCAAGCCGCAGCTTGTAGGACGAGTTGGTCAGCGTCGCGTTGTTGATCATCTGGGTGTAGCCGTAACGCTGCGCCTGCATCAGCGAGGTGCCGAGCCCGAATTCGGAGTGCTTCCAGGCGCCAAGCTGCGTCTGCAGAATCTTGACCCAGGCCTTGTCGAAGGTCTTCGGCGCGCCGGACTTGCGGGCGTTGTTGATGACGCTCTGCACCATCGTCTCGATCTTCGACTGACGCTGGTAGTGCGTGCGTTCCCATTCCTGATCGGGGGCGCGAAAGGCATGCCAGTTGGAGCTCTGCGCAGCAGTGTTCTGCTTGACATAAGCGCCCTTGCCGTCGGCAAAGGAGATGATCCAGTCCTGGATCAAGTAACGCTCCGGGTCAGGCTGCACGTCGACCGTCATGTCTTCGTAGTGCGTGGCGCGCTGGCCCTTCGGGTCGAAATACCGGTACTTCCGGCTGTCGGAATCGGCAAAGATCGCCGCGCCGGCGGCTCCGGATCCGACTGAACTCGAGATAGCTGGCATAGTCTTCACTCCCTTGTTGCAGTTGTGGTTGCAGTTGCGTGGCCGTCCCCTCAGTGGGTCGGCGTAGCACCTGTCGATGTGGTGAACTTGTCGAAGAAGATCCGCTCAGTCTCGAACCCGTTCATGAATAGAACCGGCTGAAGCGCATCAATCATCGGTGGCGGGCCACAGGCATGGACATCGCCCTGCCCGTCGACCGCAAGCTGCTTGAGCTTGGCGTCGACGCTCTGGTGTACGAAACCGCGTTCGCCTTCCCATTCGGCGTCATCAGTCGCGTGCGATAGCACGGGAATGAAAGTGACATCCGAATGCTGGCCGATCAGCTCGGCGATCCTGTCGAGATAGAACAGGTCGTTGCGGGTCCTGGCACCGTAGAAGAAATAGACCGGACGTTTCTCGCCGCTCTTCAGATGGTCGTTGAGGATCGACCAGATCGGCGACATGCCCGAGCCGGCGCCGACCAGGACTAGGGGTCCTTGCCGTTCTTCCCGACGGAAACAGGTTCCGTAGGGTCCGACGACGGTGACTTCGGCTCCAACCTTGATTCCTCCGGAATCGAGTTCTCCAGAGAACTTTCCCTCAGGGTATTTTTTGATGATGAAGCAAAGTTTTTCGGTTTGGTCCGGCGTATTTGCCATGGAGAACGAGCGCGTAATCGTCTCCCCTTTTTCCGTGGTAACCGTGATGTCGACATATTGCCCCGCCCAGAACTTTATCGGCGAGCCGAGTTCGATCTCGATGCCGCGAATGTCGTGGGTCAGGTGCTCGATCAGAGCAATCCGGCCGTTGAACGTCTTCACGGCGATCGCTTTCGCCAAAATCTCCTCGTCGTAGTTGAGAAGCTCGACTTCCAGATCGGAGTAGGCGATGCAGCGGCACAAAAGGACGTGGCCGCTCTCCTTCTCCATGTCGTTCAGCGCGAAAGTCGAGTATTTCAGCATGTCGACTTCGCCTTCGAGCAACACGCTCTTGCAGGCCGAGCATTGCCCTTCCTTGCAGCCGTGCGGCAGGGCGATGCCCTGGCGGAAAGCGGCGTTGAGTACCGTTTCGCCATTTTCGACATCAAATTCGACGCCGACCGGGCTGAGCCTGACCGTGTGGGTTTCCGACATACGGACCTCCAGTGAAAGGAAGGGGCGGGACGAACCCGCCCCCCTTTGGCCTGATCAGTTGCAGGGGGTGATCGTGAAGCCGGCCCGGTATTCCGCCAGGTGCTTCTCACGGTCCGCGGGTGACATGGCACGCAGCGCGTTGAGCGGCGACCCGAGCTTGTTGCCTCGCACGTCGTCCAGCGTCCACATCTCCTTGTCGGCGAAACGCATATGCGGCTGCGGGACCAGCGTCTTGCCGTCAGAGCGGACGAAGTTCAGGTCCTTGATGGCATCGGCCAGATCCCAGCCGTCATAGAGCGTCTCCCATTCGCGCTTGCCGCTGAAGCGGCCCATCGCGGGTGTCGGACGGCCCTGATATTCGTCGGCGAACGCCACGGTGGCAGTCCACTTGTCGAGTTCGTGGGCGAAGGTGTGCAACTGGCCGTCGATCTCGCCGACCACCATATCCTCGCGGATCAGGCAGGGAACAAGGCAGGACCAGCAGCGATGTGGATAGACGTAGCCGACGTCGCTGTTGAACAGCAGCACTTTCTCGCCCTTGTGGCTGAGCTTGGCGTACCATTTCCAGAAGTCGCCGAATTCGGCGTACCAGCCCGGATATTTGTGCTCGAACCACTCGAAGTCCTTGTCGGTCTGGGCTTCGATGCGCCAGAAATTGACCGGCCAGCCGACCGCGAAGAACTGCCCGACCTTGTGGACATAGTTCTTCTTGGTAATGCGTTCCCAGGCCGCCTGGACGTCGTCGTGATGGACCTTGATGCCGTATTTCTCGAGCGGCAGCATGTAGGTGCGGTAGTAATCCTCATAGATCCAGCGGTGCCACATTTCCGCGTAAGACTCCTTGTTCTTGTCGCGGTTGGTGGTGCCGTATTCGATGAAGGTGCCGATGGCCGCATCGACGATCGCGTGGTTCTGCCAGAAGGCATAGCGCAGGTCGCGCTCGAGCAAGAGGTGATTTTCCGGCTCCTTGAGCGCCGCCATCAGCAGTGAGTGGCCATTACCGATATGCCGACTCTCGTCGGACTGCACCGACAGGAAGACGGTCGGCAGCGCATAGTCGCCGTTGCGGGCGGCTTCCGAAGGCATGGCGACAAAGAGCGTGTTGGTAAAGGCGGTTTCGGCCACCACGGTCAGGTACATGCAGGCGGCAGTCATGGTGTCGCCGGTGATGAAGCCTTCAGCGAACTGCCGGCCGATGGTCGTGGCGTAGCATTTTCCGAAGGCTTCCTCGGTGATGTCGAAGCCAGCCGGATCGATGTAGTTCTCCATGTACCATTTCTTCAGGTTCATCTGGATCGTCGAGTGCCGGAACTCGTCGATCATCTGCATCGTGAAGCCGGTCCTGAGTTCCTCGCCAGGAGCGATACGGGCGACCATCGCCATCGAGCGGGCAGCCGAGATTTCCGGGAAGGGAATGATCGCCAGAAAGAGTTTCATCCACTCGACCCAGCGCGGTTCCACATTGCGGAACATGTCGCCGCGCAGCGCCGCATCCAGCGCGCCGTAGACCCGGTTGTCCTTCTCTTCCTGCATCGGAAAGTACGACCGCAAAACCTGCTTCATCGGGTCGCGCGGCGTCTTGTTGATCTTGTAGTCCGTCGGAAACGTCATCGCTTCCTGGACGTAGGAAGGATTCCAGCCGAGATCGGCAATCTTCTTGGTTGCCTCGCCGACGGAGATTCCGCGTTGCGAGGTAATCTTGTTGAGCGTCAGAGACGTCATGGTCATAAGCCTCCACCAGGTTTGAGCCGCAGGTCCCTTGACCCCGGCATGAAGCGGCGCACAGCGCCGCAAGTGAGAGTGCGAACGGCACGACAAAGGGTTGCGCATTCAGGCGCGACTCATGGTCCGGCCATTCAAGTGGATCGTGGCAAAGGTTCTCGAGGCGTCTGGCAGGGACCGCGGAGCCAACCGCATATGCGATGGGCGTATCGAAGCGGACGTGACCTGCTTCCTCCGTTCCTTCGTTCTTTTGGCACCGCGTCAAAAGCGCGATGGGCTTCTTGTGGAAATGTATAAAGCAAACGCCGTGCCAATTTGAAAATGGCGCTCGTGCCTGACGCTAAAAACAAATCGCCGCCCTTTCGGCACATGAAGATGAACGGCAACTGTAACGTTCTTTTACAGTTGTAACGTACGCATGTAATATTTAATATCTATTCGCAATCGCGATATACAAGTTAGCGTTCGCAGCAAATTTGAAAAACACACATCATCTATTTTATTCTTCTCCTTTCTCTACTATTTGAGGCCGATGGCTCACGGACGGGCCTCGCACTGGAGAAAAACCGTGGCGAACGACAAAGACAGCCGGAGGCAGCCCGAGCCAATGTCCAGCCAGGCTGACGGCGTCACCGGCGATCTTGTCAGGCTGATGCCCAGTGACCTGGTCTTTGTCATGCGCTTCATGGGCGAGAGCCAACATCGCCTCCAGAGCCACTTCCAGGACTTCATCCGGGCCGAGCTTGCCGCCGGCGGCGTCACCACGGAAACGCATCCGATGATCCATCTGTTCATCGAGAACCATGCGATCCTGTTGCGCGACTTCGTGTTTTCCGGCGTTTCGCTGTCGCGGCAGTTCCGCGTCGAGGAGATCGAGCGCCTTACCGGCGATACGACATCGATGATCCGTGTCGACATCTGGGATCAACTCAAGAGCCACATCGAAACGGCCGAAAAACAGTTCCAGTCGCAGGCCGGCACATTGCCCAAATTGCTGTCGGCTTTCGAAAAACCACCCGGACCGACGGCTGGGACCGAAAAATGATGGAGGATCCGATGGGGCAAACTACCAGGCGTGACATGTTGCTCGCCCGCCGGCTCGATCTTGTCGCCAACGTCTCCGCGCTGACTGCCGAGGCGCTGCGGCTCAATCAGATACGCGCCGGTATCGAGATGGATGTGCTGCGCCTGGAACTCGAAATCGGCAGGAGCGGCGCCAGCGCGCAACTGGTGCAGGATTTGCATGAGGCGGAGGAGAGAGCCGCGGCGGTCATGCAGGAAGGCGCGAGGTGCGAGCAATGCATCGCCGCCGCGGAAGCCGACGTCGAGGACGTCGACCGCAGCCTCGCGGCGACGGTGGGTAACTGACGAAGGGAATGGTCATGAACCAGCACGCGATACAGAACCTGACCTTGTTCGACCTGCTGGCGCGAAGCTGGCGTCGCCCGTCGGCGATCGCCGACCTGCGCTTCAGCGTCGATGGCTCGGCTGTCGCATACACCAGCGTCGACGGAACGGTCGCCATAGCCGCAGTCGCGGACCAGGAGCCGCCGGAATCGCGGATCAGGGTGAGCGGCGATCTCGGCCAGACGACGATCCGCCCGCGGGAGAAGCCACCGGCACCATTGATCGCCACCGCTGCGTTGGGGGATGGAGACGTCCCGCTCGCCAGCTATCTTTCCTTCGGCTTCCTCGTTGGAACGGCGGCTGGCGAAGCGGTGCATCTGGCCGCGGACGGCAAGCTGATGGAGACGCTGGTCAAGATCGACGGGCCGGTCGTCGCCGTCGACCACAACCCCCGGACGGCCATAACAGCCGTCGCCAACGGGCAGGATGTCTTCCTGGCACGCGGCCAAGGCGATGCGGTACGACTGCGACACGATGCGACACCGTCCACGGATGCGCTTGCCTTTTCGCCAGACGGGCGGCGCCTAGCCTGCGGCCGGGATGATGGACTGTCGATCTGGGCGGTCGACGGCGATGCTACCCCGATGCGCGAGGTGTCTTTTTCGGCGCGCCCGGTGTCGATCCGCTGGAGTGGCGATGGCACATGGCTGGCCTGCGGGCTCGAAACAGGGGGCTTTGCCCTGGTCAGCATGACCGATGATCGCTGCGGCATCGTCGCGGGGTTTCCATCGCCGGTCCGGACACTGTGCTGGAGCATGCCGGAGCATGCGCTGTTTGCGTCGGGCGCCTTCCGGATCGCCGGCTGGTCGATGACCGCTCCGCCACTTGACGGCGACACCTCGGGCGCGCTGGAGACTGGCCGAGCCGGGCTGGTTCCGGTCGAGACAGTGGCTGCGCACCCGGAGAAAAAACTGATTGCGGCCGGCTATGCCAACGGCCGGATCACCATCGCCCAGATCGGCGCGCGAGACGAACTCCTCGTCAGGCCGCTGGGCAGCGCGGTGACCGCGCTTGCCTGGTCCGGCGACGGACGCCACCTAGCAGTGGGCGCAGTCGACGGCACCGCCGCGATCGTCACCTTTCCCGCGCAGATGTTTAAATAGCAAAGGCAGGCCCGCATGCAAAAGGAGCACAGGATGCAAACCGAACCCACCCCCAAGGACGAGAGCAAGGACGAATGCTTCGAACGGCTCGCCAAGCTGTCGGAAGAAATGGTGGCCAAACACGGCAAGGATTTCAGTATGGGCGCATTGGTGCTTGCCGCCCGCTGGATTGCCGAAAACCGCGTCGGCCAGTTGAAGACCAACTAAACTCACGACCACTCAATTGCGCTCGAAAGCCATAGCTCCGAAGGAGCTTTCAGGCGGATTCGCCGTACAGGTTTGCGCAGAGCTGGCTGTGCATGCCATTCCTTCAGATTGCGACTGGCAGTGTCCATCACGGAGCACATTGGGAGCCGGCTTGCTGGTCGGGCGCGGCGGAGCCCCCGTTACGCGCCCTCACCCAGCGGCGGACCGCCAAGAGGGCGGCGCTATCGGCCCAACGGCTGCCTTGATAGGGAAGTCAGTTCTGTCTCGTCGGTCACGCCGGCCATGTAGTTGGCAATAATCCGAGACGCGAGCGCCTCACGCTGACCAGTCGATTGACCTTCAAGCTTGAGCTGCTCGAACGCCCGAGCCAGCAGAGCCAACTCGGACGGATCGAAAATACCAGCTTCCTCGGCTTTTCGACGGATCGCCATGGCATCCTTCAAAGACAATCGATTGTCTTGGCAACGTTTGCCGCGACATTGTGTTCCGGGAGGTGGTTCAAGACGAGCCTGGGCGGCGTGCGCTTGCTGGCCCTCTGCCGACAGCAGCTGACGCCAGTGGCCGCTTGCCGGCCTTAGTTATGAGCGCACCACCAGAGGCACCAGACCCTCATGACGGTGGTCGAGATAACACACAACACGGTCGCCAATGCGCTCGAAGATGAGATCGACTTTCGCCTCGCCAATCGCCAGGTGGCGGATAACGATGTTGTCGATGCCGATAGGCAGCCGCGGGCGTTCCACAGTGATCTCGCGTTTCCAGCCGTCAACCCGAATGCCCAGGCAAGCCTGCAGCATCATGAAAGCGGAGCCAGCCGACCAGGCTTGCGGCAGACAGGCGACCGGGTAGGCCACCGGTGAATCGCTGGCCGCACGCGTAAAGCCGCAGAACAGCTCTGGCAGCCGCATGTTGAAACGGACCGCCGCCTCGAACATACCGCTCATCAGCTTCACGACGCTGTCGCGTTCGTGATAGCGGGCGAGCCCGGAGGCGCAGAGCGCGGTGTCGTGCGGCCAGATCGAGCCATTATGATATGACATCGGGTTGAATGGGATCTCGTCGTCGGCCAGTGTGCGAACGCCCCAACCACTATGAAGGTGAGCAGAGAGCAGTTGGCTGGCAAGTGCCTGCGCCCGTTCCGCCGACGGCAGCCCGACATAAAGCAGGTGACCGGCGTTGGACGTGCGGACCGCGCATTGCTTGCCTTCTCCGTCGATCGCCAAAGCATAGAAATCGCGGTCCGGCATCCAGAAATGCGTCTCGACCGCCTGACGGATCCTCTCTGCCAGGGCGCTCCAGTGCGCCGCCTTGGCGTCGTCGCCGCGCCGGGCGGCCAGCGCCGCCATCCCTTGATATGCGGCGAAGGCATAACCTTGCACCTCGACCAATGCGATCGGCCCTTTGGGGATGGTACCGTCGGCATGGAAGACGGCATCGGAACTGTCCTTCCAGCCTTGGTTGAACAGACCCGTGTCGGCCGCCCTGTTGTAGGTTACAAAGCCCTCCCCGTTGCGGGCTCCGACCTCTTCCATCCAGGCAGTGGCAGCGCCCAGCGAGTCCCACATACGGTCGACAAACGCCTCGTCTCCGGTGCGTTCGGCGTAGGACGAAGCCAGATAGACATAGAGTGGCGTGGTATCGACGCCGCCATAGTAGCGGCCGAACGGCAACTCGCGCAGCACCGCCATCTCCCCCTTGCGGGTCTCATGCATGATCTTGCCGGGTTCGGCGTCGTCGAACACAGAGGTCTCGGTCGACTGATAGTGGGCAAGAAAGGCCAGTACGCCGCGGGCAAGGTCTGGATTGAGCCAAAGCATCTGCAAGGCGGAAATGACGCCATCGCGGCCGAAAGCCGTCGAGAACCAGGGGATGCCGGCATACGGGTATGGCCCGGTCTCCAGATCGGTCGTCAGCAGCGCGATGTCGGCGCGCGTGCGTGTCAGCCAGTCGTTGAACACGCGGCCGGAGCTGAAGACGGTGGCGCCCTGCCGGCGCTTTGAGCGCATGGCGAAGCGGGCTCGCGCAGCGGCCGCGCGGAAGCGGTCGCTGGAGGGGGTTTCTTCGCTGTGGCCCACCTCCAGGTACAATGCTCTGCTGTCACGCCTTGCCACGACAATGAGGAAATCGGCGTGATTGGGGTGCACCTGATCGGGCTTGATCGAGAACGCGATGACCGATTGACGCGCCACATTGTCGAGGCCTTCATATCGGAACGTTACGCTCGCCTCGCCGACCAGTGCGTCGTGCGCGCGGCCGCGGCGGCTACGCGTAGTGCCGCGCACCTCGAACATGTCACGGAAATCGGCGTCGAAGTCGAGCCTGACCGGCAGAACCACCTCGCGCGCGGAGTAGTTGGTGAACTTGATGCGTTCGAACATGCGGTCCTGCCAGATGAACCGCGTCCGATCGACGTGGACGACGCCCGGCAAGGCTTCGCTGCCATTCGGCCCGATAGTGGCCAAATTGGTGAGATTGGCGGTGAACAGGATATTGTCCTGCGACAGCGAGGCGCCGAGCAGCGACGGCATCCGGCCGCCGATGAACAGGCGGAAGCGCGATAAAACACGCGTGTCGTCACGGAAAAGCCCGTCGCCGGTGCCGCGTATGTCGCCGTAGCTGTCTGCGACGACGAAGCAATCCTCGTGTTTCAGCGCAAATTGCCGATGCGGCTCGCGCGGCGCCGTTTCGTCGATTGCCGGGAGCGCCACGGCTGGATCAATCTTGCGGTCTTCGAGTTGAGTGGTCATGGTCAACCCCTCCCGTCCAGAAGCGACCAACGGCTCAGGCGCTGATCCGAGCAGCCGAGCCGTCGCCTTGCTCGGTCAGGTAGACATAGTCATCATTGCGGCATTTTTAGCGCGCTGGTTTTGAGAGCCAAGTGCTTTCGCCATGTCCTCCGAGAGCGAGCCATAGATCGCCACGTAGTCGCGGCACATGCGCTCGACCGTGAACCGCTCTTCAAAAGTTCGTCGCACCTGTGCACGATCGAGGCCGTTGATCCGCCGTACCGCGTCCACAGCTTCGTCTGCTGTGTCGACGATAAACCCGGACACACCATCGTCGATGACCTCCGGAACGGCACCGCGCCTGAACGCTATCACGGGCGTGCCACAGGCCATCGCCTCGATGGTTACGAGTCCGAAGGGTTCCGGCCAGTCGATAGGGAACAAAAGCGCTGCCGCATTACCCAAAAAGTCTGCTTTTCGCCGTTCGTCGATTTCGCCGATGAATTCCACCTTCGGATTTCGAAGCACCTGGGGTTCGACCCTCTCCTTCCAATAGGATTGGTCTACCTTGTCGATCTTGGCGGCGATCTTCAGCGGCATTCCGCTACGCGCAGCAATCTCAATGGCCGTTTCCGGTCTCTTTTCCGGTGAGATGCGGCCGAGGAATGCGAGATAGCCCGAGGCTTTCGGGCGAAACGGCAGAAGATCGCGAGGCAGACCGTGATACACCGTTCCGGCCCAACGGACAGGCGGCATGGGCCAGCGTTGATCGTAAGAAATCGAAACCAGCGGAATGTCATCAAACATTGAATAAAGCTGAGCCAGGTCGGGGAGGTCGAGCCGTCCATGGAGCGTCGTAACGGTTCGCTCGGCAAAGTCCCGGACTACCGGGAAGTGGAAAATATCGATGTGAAAATGCAGCACGTCGAATTCATCGGCCCGCCTGCGCACCTGTTCAAGCATCATCACGTGGTGGGGAATGTCGTGCCGAACCCTGGGATTCAGGCGCAATGCAATATCGCAACACGGGACCAATTCGGCAGAGGTGCGTGAATCACCGCTGGCGAACAAGGTCACGTCATGCCCCTGTCGAACAAGCTCTTCAGTCAGATATGAAACTATCCGCTCGGTCCCGCCATAGGTCCGCGGCGGCACGGCTTCGGTAAGGGGGGCGATCTGGGCAATCTTCATCTGCAACACTTCTCGAAAGCGAAGGTCATCCTTCAAAAAGCTCCGACGGCAATCCCCTTCCTCGCGTTCATTGCGGTGCGGTCCTCCTCCTGCGCCAACTCTCGAAGGGCCGATATGTTCCCGGCGGGAACAATCGCCGCGTCAGGCGAGTTCAGGTGGATGGACCAAAAGGAGAACCAGATGGCTACGAAGCTCCAGGACACAAAAGCCGTCAAGGGATCGAGCGGTGAGCACGGCGGCAACCGCCGTGGCAATCAGGACAAGAAGGACAAGCCGCAAAAGAGCAGCCAGGCTGCCGGCAAGGACCCAAAACGCGGCAAGGACTAACCGGCGCCGGAGGCAGACATAATGGTTGCGACCATCGAGAGGAGTGACACATGACAAAAACCAATTCGTCTGCGAAAGCCGACCAGCCTGTATCGGAAAAGAAGGCAAATGGCAGCGACAAGGCCAAGCAACCGGCCAAGGGCGGCGCGCAGGCCAGGAACGCCCAGGAATGGGGCGGCGGATCGAAAGCGTCGAAAGGCAAGACCACCCGGGCAGACCGGGAAAACCCCAACTCGAGCCAGCGCAGCTGAGCTTTTCGCATTCATCCAATCAGTCGGCCCAATCAGTCGGGCGGAATTTCGAACGGCTCGGCCGGATGGGTTCGGATTGGGATAGGTTCGGATTACGGCACGTCACGCCTGTCGTTTGCGCCGCTTCGACATTGCAATTCGAAAATGATCGCTGCGTGCCACAGCGCCGGCAATTGCGGCCTTGACGCGATGTGCATTAGGTCGTTTGTTGCGGGCGGAAGTGCCACGGGAGGAAACCATGGAAGTCACCCTGGGGGCGGATGGCCTCGCAGCGCGGTTCCACGTTTTCACGCCGATGACCGGCGAGGGCTGCCGCGCATGAATTCCGGGGCGATCCTCGAAGCGGCGGGATTGACTAAGGAATTTGGGGGCTTTGTCGCCGTCAACAATGTCGACCTGACGGTGGAGCGAGGATCGATCCACGCGCTGATCGGCCCCAACGGCGCAGGCAAGACGACCCTCTTCAACCTGCTGACCAAATTCCTCCAGCCAACGCGCGGCGCGATCCGCTACCAGGGCCGCGACATCACCAGGATGCAGCCGGCCGACATCGCGCGGCTGGGCCTTGTGCGCTCCTTTCAGATATCGGCGGTGTTTCCGCACATGACGGCTCTCGAGAATGTCCGCATCGCGCTGCAGCGCCGGCGCGGCGACAGTTTCGATTTCTGGCGCTCCGAAACAGTGCTCTCCAGGTTCAACAGCGAGGGTGCGGCGCTTCTCGCCGATGTCGGCCTGACCGCGTTTTCAGACATCCGCGCCAGCGATCTGTCCTACGGCCGCAAGCGCGCGCTTGAAATCGCGACGACGCTGGCGCTGAACCCTGAAATGCTGCTTCTCGATGAGCCCATGGCCGGCATGGCGCAGGAAGACATCGAGCGCATCTCGGCGCTGATCCGGCGCATCGCCAAGAACCGCACCATTTTGATGGTTGAGCACAATCTGTCGGTCGTCGCCTCGCTGTCGAACCGCATCACCGTGCTCGCGCGCGGCAAAGTCCTCGCCGAAGGCGACTATGCTGCGGTTTCCAAGGATCCGCGCGTTATCGAAGCCTATATCGGGGCCGGACATGGCTGAAGTTGAACTTGCAAGCAGGCCGGCTGCTGGCCCCTCGACGAGACCCCTGCTTCGCGTCGATAACCTGCAGGGCTGGTACGGCGAGAGCCATGTGCTTCACGGCGTGAGTTTCGAGGTTGGCGAAGGCGAAGTGGTGACGCTGCTCGGCCGCAATGGCGCCGGCAAGACGACGACGCTGAAGGCCATCATGGGAATTCTCTCCAGGCGCTCGGGCTCGGTCACCTACGAGGGTCGGGAGACGATCAAGCTGCCGTCGCGGTTGATCGCACAGATGGGCATCGCCTACTGCCCCGAGGAGCGGGCGATCTTTTCCAGCCTCTCTGTCGAGGAGAATTTGATGCTGCCGCCGCAGGTGCGCCCTGGTGGGCTCACCGTCGAGCAGATTTTCGAGCTCTTCCCGAACCTGAAGGAACGGCTTTCGAGCCAGGGCACAAAACTATCGGGCGGCGAACAGCAGATGCTCGCCATCGGCCGGATCCTGCGGACGGGCGCCAAGCTCTTGCTGCTCGATGAGCCGACCGAAGGGCTTGCGCCGGTGATCGTGCAGCAGATCGGCCGCACCATTGCCCGGCTCAAGGACGAGGGATTCACGATCGTGCTCGTCGAACAGAATTTTCATTTCGCCGCGTTGGTGGCGGACCGTCATTACGTGGTGGAACAGGGGCGCGTGATCGACACCATCCCCAACCGCGAACTCGACGCCAACATCGACAAGCTGCACGCCTATCTCGGTGTCTAGACAATCATCAACGGCGCGTTGCGCCGCAATCGGAGGGAAATAGCGATGAGAAAAATGGGATTTGTCCTGGCTTCGACGGCGAGCCTGCTGATGGCCGGCGCGGCCTACGCCACAGATGTCAAGATCGGCGTTCTGAATGACCGTTCCGGCATCTATGCAGACATCGCTGGCGAAGGCTCG
Source organism: Mesorhizobium sp. WSM4806 (assembly GCF_055811635.1). Classification (NCBI taxonomy): domain Bacteria; kingdom Pseudomonadati; phylum Pseudomonadota; class Alphaproteobacteria; order Hyphomicrobiales; family Phyllobacteriaceae; genus Mesorhizobium; species Mesorhizobium sp. WSM4806. Next base: position 250,896 of record NZ_JBVVQZ010000001.1, read on the forward strand.
GTCATCGCGGCCCAGATGGCGGTCGAAGACTTCAAGGCGACGGACAAGGGCATCAATGTGTCGATCGTCTCCGCCGACCACCAGAACAAGCCGGACGTCGGCTCGAACATCGCCCGCCAGTGGTACGACACCGAAAATGTCGATGTAATTGCCGATGTGCCAACCTCGTCGGTGGCACTCGCCGTCAACGAGATCACCAAGGAGAAGAACAAGATCTTCCTCGCCTCGGGTCCGGCCTCGTCCGACCTCACCGGCAAAGCCTGTTCGCCCAACACCGTCCACTGGACCTACGACACCTGGGCGCTTGCCAACGGCACGGGCTCGGCCATGGTCGCCCAGGGCGGCGATAGCTGGTTCTTCGTCACAGCCGACTACGCCTTCGGCCACGCGCTCGAGCGCGATACGACGGCGGTCGTCGAAGCATCGGGCGGCAAGGTTCTCGGCGCCGTCCGTCATCCTTTCCCCGGCCAGGATTTTTCGTCCTTCCTGCTGCAGGCGCAAGGGTCGGGCGCCAAGGTCGTCGGCCTCGCCAATGCCGGCGGCGACACGATCAACGCGGTCAAGCAGGCGTCGGAGTTTGGCATCACCCAGGGTGGCCAGGCGCTCGCCGCCCTGCTGATGTTCATCAACGACGTGCATGCGCTTGGCCTCGAAGTGGCGCAAGGCCTCGTGCTCACCAGCGCGTTCTACTGGGACAAGAACGATCAAACGCGGGAGTTCTCTGCCCGATTCCAGGAGCGGAATGCCGGACAAAAGCCTTCGATGATCGAGGCCGGAGTCTACGCTTCTGTCCTGCATTACCTTAAGGCCGTCGAGGCCGTCGGCGACAAGGATGCAGCCAAGGTGATGGCCAAAATGAAGGAAATGCCGACCGAGGATCCGCTGTTCGGCAAGGGCACCATCCGCGCCGACGGGCGCAAGCTGCACGACATGTATCTGTTCCGCGTCAAGAAGCCGGACCAATCGAAGGCTCCATGGGACTATTTCGAGACGGTGGCCACCATTCCGGCCGACAAGGCGTTCCGCCCGCTCGCCGAAGGCGGCTGTTCGCTCGTCAAGTAAGCGAGCCTCGCTAACGATGCGCCGAACAGCTCGGCGCGTCGTTTTGTCGATAAGTCAGCTGGAGCGACCATGTTCGAACTGCTTGGAATTCCGCCTCAGGTCCTGTTCGGGCAATTGCTGCTCGGGCTGATCAATGGCTCCTTCTATGCGGTTCTGAGCCTCGGGCTGGCGGTCATCTTCGGTCTCCTGAACATCATCAATTTCACGCATGGCGCCCAGTACATGCTGGGCGCCTTCGGCGCCTGGATGCTGCTCAACTATCTTGGCGTCGGTTACTGGTGGGCTGTGTTCATCGTCCCGCCGATTGTCGGCGTCACCGGCATCGTGCTTGAGCGCGTCCTGATCCGACGGCTCTATCACCTCGACCATCTCTACGGGCTGCTTCTCACATTCGGCTTGGCGCTGATCATCGTCGGCTTCTTCCGCCAGTTTTTCGGCGTATCCGGCCTGCCGTACCCGCCGCCGCCGCTTCTGAACGGCGGGTACAATCTTGGCTTCATGTACCTGCCCAATTCGCGCGCCTGGGTGATCGTGGCTTCCCTCATCGTGTGCCTCGCGACCTGGTTGATCATCGAAAAGACCCGGCTTGGCGCCTATCTCAGGGCTGCGACCGAGAACCCGACCATGGTCGGCGCGTTCGGCATCAACGTGCCGCTGCTGGTCACACTCACCTATGGTTTCGGCGTCGCACTCGCGGGTTTCGCCGGCGTGCTCGCCGCGCCGATATATGCTGTCAATCCGAACATGGGGGCAGACCTGATCATTGTCGTCTTTGCCGTCGTCGTCATTGGCGGCATGGGCTCGATACTGGGCTCGATCCTCACCGGCTTCGGGCTTGGGCTGATCGAGGGCTTGACCCGCGTATTCTATCCGGAAGGCTCGGCAGTGGTGATCTTTGTCATCATGGCGCTCGTGCTGCTGGTCAAGCCCGCGGGTCTGTTTGGACGGAGTGTGTGATGACAACCGACACCAACCCGATCGCTATGGCGGCCATAACGTCCGTCGGCGCCGCGGGCATGCCCCGTCATCACCTTGCGATCTTCGCCGCGCTGTTCGTCTTCCTCATCGCCGCGCCATTTCTGCTCTATCCGATCTTTGTCATGAAGGTGCTGTGCTTCGCGCTGTTTGCCTGCGCCTTCAACCTGTTGCTCGGCTTTGGCGGTCTCCTGTCCTTCGGCCACGCAGCCTATTTCGGCATGGCGAGCTACGTCTCGGCCCATGCGGCAAAGGTGTGGGGCCTGACGCCTGAACTTGCCATTATCGCGGGCACGCTGGTGGCAGCCGTGCTCGGTCTCGCCATCGGCTCGCTCGCCATTCGCCGCCACGGCATCTATTTCGCCATGGTGACGCTGGCTTTTGCGCAGATGATCTATTTCTTCTCGCTGCAGGCGGCGTTTACCGGCGGCGAGGACGGCATCCAGGCCGTGCCGCGCGGCCATCTGTTCGGGCTGATCGACCTGCGTTCGAGCGAAGTTCTCTATTTCTTCGTGCTCGCCATCTTCTTCGCCGGCATATTGCTGATCTATCGGATCATCCATTCGCCGTTTGGCCAAGTGTTGAAGGCGATCCGCGAGAACGAGCCGCGCGCGATCTCGCTGGGCTATCGGGTCAACCGCTACAAGCTCGCCGTATTCGTGCTGTCGGCCACGCTCGCCGGCGTCGCCGGCGCAACCAAGGCCATCGTGTTCCAGTTGGCGTCGCTTACCGACGTCTACTGGACGATGTCCGGCGAAGTCGTGCTGATGACGCTATTGGGCGGCATGGGCACGGTGTTCGGACCGATCGTCGGCGCGGCAGTCATCGTCACGATGCAGAACTACCTCGCCACATTCGGCGACTGGGTCACGATCGGCCAGGGCATCATCTTCGTTGTCGCGGTGCTGTCGTTCCGGGAAGGCATCGTTGGCGTCCTGGCAAAATGGATCCGAAAACCGCTCTGAGCGGGTCGTGAAACCTTAAATTTCGGATGATCCACGGTCGACCAAGTGGGGCCGCAACGGACACGGGCGCACAGCGTGGTCAGCATCCTCAGCTATGCAGATTTCTCATTGGATGCGACAACCAGCAGTTCGAACGTCACGCAGACGGGGTTAGCATCGCGGCGAAGGCGACCTGCTGATATCACACCGTCCATGCCGACCAGCGCGATGTCGAGCGTGCAACGACCTGAGCGCACGGCGCCGTCCGTGACGAGAACTTCCGTCGCATAGGAGGAGACCGCCGAGCCGTTGTCGAAATCCGCGCCGACCAGGCTGCCGATGCCCTGGATCGAGGCGTGGTCAAAGCCGTGCCGTCGGCAAATGGCTTCGATCGCCTGGCCGATATCCTCGTTGGGCTTTACCGTGCAGATGGCTGCGCGGCGGTTGCGGCGCTGATCCAGGACCGGAGCTCTGATCGGCGCGAAAAGGCGAAAATTCGTCTCGGCGTCGTCGCGCACGTCGAACAGCGCGCCCTCGATACCCCAGGCGGTGACCTCAACCGGCTCCGCCAAGCGCGAGTCGAGCGGCAGGAGATGGCCCATGCGGCGCACGCCGTCGGGGGTGCGCCAGATGCCATGGCAATGAAAAAATGGCCGCTCGTCGCGCCGGCCGGCGACGAGGCCCGCATCCTCGATGACCGTTATGCCTTCCGGTGCGAATGTATCGCTGTACCACGCGGCGTGCGTGCCATCGGGAGAGGCGGCGGGGATGACGTAGCGCATTGGGTCAACCCGCGCGTTGCGCAGGCGGATATACCCGCCGCTGAACCCGGCGACCGCGAGGGCCTGCGCCACGGCGTCATTGATCGAGCTGCCGACTTCAAGCCGCAGCGTCAGCCGCTCTGCGGCGCAGGGCATCGCTGCAAAACGTTCCGGCGACATCGGGCCGGGATGGCGGATGCTGCGCATCGGAGCCATCTCAGGCGACAAGGCCGGCATGGATGAAGCCGCCATCGACGGCGAGAATCTGGCCGTTGATGTAGCTGGCCTCGTCTGAAATCAGGAAAGCCACCGCTCCCGCGATCTCGCGCGGCGTGCCGTAGCGGCGCTGCGGCACGCGATCCAACCACTGCCGGCGGACATCCTCGGTGTGGACGGCCTGCGTCAGCGGCGTTTCGATCGGCCCGGGTGCGACGGCGTTGACGCGTATGCCATCGACGCCGAGCTCATTGGCCATGACGAGCGTGAGCAGATTCTGGCCGCCCTTCGATGCGCCGTAGGCGCTGCGGCCCTTGTTGCCGCAAAGACCAGAAACAGAGCTGATATTGACAATCGCTCCCGGCAGCTCCCGTTCAAGCCAGTAGCGCGCCGCAGCCCGCGAGACGATGAACGTTCCGGTGAGGTTCACGTCGACAATGCGGCGGAAATCCTCGACGCTGGTCTCGACCGACGGCCGGTCCATCGCTATGCCGGCACAGTTCACGACTGCGGTGAGGCTGTGCGCGGCGGTGATCCGGCCGATGGCCTCGTCGACAGCCGCTTCGTCGACGACGTTGCAGACGATGCCGCGTTCCTGGCGCAGGCCGAGATCCGCGCAGGCCGAACCCAGCGCCGGCGCGGCGAGGTCGAGGAGGAAGACCTCGAAGCCGCGCTCGGTCAGCAGGCGCGCCGTCTCAAGGCCGATGCCCGATGCGCCGCCGGTGATCGCCACGGCGCGGCTTTGGTGGCTGCTGTTCATCGCCTGCTCCTCATGCCGAGAGCTTCGGCTCGGGCGGTCCCAACTCGCCGCGGCGCTCCAGCTCTTCGCGAATCAACTTCTTGGCGATCTTGCCATAGGCCGATTTGGGCATCGTCTCCCACCACACGAAGCGCTTGGGCATCTTGTAGCGGGCGAGCTTGCCTTCCAGCCAGCGCTCAATCGCGATCGTTTCGCGCACAACGCCGGCGCGGGCGACGCAAACCGCGATGCCGACCTCGCCCCAGACGGGATCGGGAATGCCGAGAACGGCGGCTTCGCTGATGTCGGGATGGAGCAGGATCTTCTCCTCGATCTCGCGCGGATAGATGTTGGAGCCGCCGGAGATATACATGTCGGACGAGCGGCCGGTGATGTAGACGAAGCCGTCCTCGGCCATGTGGCCGAGATCGCCGGTCCGGAACCAGCCGTTGCGGAACGCTGCGGCGTTGGCTTGCGGGTTGTCGTAATAGCCGGCGAAGACTGCCGGCCCGATCACGCAGATTTCGCCGGTTTCGCCCGGCGAGACGGCATTGCCAGCGTCGTCCTGGATCTCGACCTGCATGGCTGTGCGCTCGAAACCGCAGGTTCCGATGCGCGCTTGCGGGCCATCCTCGACGGAATGATAGGAAGGAGGCTGCACAGTGATATTGCCGGTGACTTCCCCCAGGCCAAAATACTGGACCAGAACCGGCCCCAGTTTCTCGAGCGCCCGCTTCTGGTCGGCGCGGTACATCGGCGCACCGGCATAAATGACATAGCGCAACGAGGAATGGTCGAACTGGTCGACGCTGTCGTCCTCGACGAGCATCTTGAGGATGGTCGGCACGGTGAAGGCGTTGGTCACCCGCCATTTTTCGACCAGCGCCCAGACCGTCGGCACGTCGAGCTTGTCGGTTGGCAGCAGGATAGACTTGGCGCCGTGCGCCACCTGCACGAGTTGATGAATGCCGGCCCCATGCGACAGCGGCGCCACCACGATCGAGGCGTCGTCGCGGGTCGTGGCGGGCATCAGGTCGCACAGATGATTGGTGATGACAAAGCCCATCTGGCCATGCGTGAGCACTGCGGCCTTCGGCCGGCCGGTCGTGCCGGAGGTGAAGAAGAACCAGCAGGGATCGTCGCGATCGACGGCGACGCTGGCAACGGTCCGGCCGGCAAAACGGGCGGCGACGGTGTCGTAGTCATCGCCGAATTCGGCCGCGCCGATCGACAGGACGAAGTCGATCCCGGGGGCTGTTTCCCGGCAGGCAGCAGCATGAGCCGGGAAGCCCGCGCCGCAGATCAGGCCACGCGCGCCGCTCGCCTTGGCGAGGTAGGCGACTTCGTCCGGCGACTGGCGGTAGTTCGCCGGCACCCAGACGGCCCCGAGCCGGAAGCAGGCGAACATTGATTCGAACATCTGGTTGCAATTGGCCGACTGGATGAGGATACGGTCGCCCTTTGTCACGCCGAACGCGTCGCGGAGTGCAGCGGCCATCGCGTTGACGCGCGCTTCCATCTCGCGCCATGTCCACTGCCGCTCGCGCCAGACGAAGCCGATGTCGTGCGGATTGCGGCGTGCCGCCTGGGTCAAAAAATGCGAGAGGTTCATGACGCGCGTGGAGGAAGGCGTCACGCCGCCTGGGGCCAGGGTCATTACTTGGCGCGCTCCAGCAACGACACGTAGACGAAAATGGCGTCAACGTCGCCGGGATCGACGCCGGCATGAGCAGGCGTGGACGCCGCTGCCGTCGCCATCGACTGCCCGGTGTTTTCCAATTCCGACTTTCCGAACGCGGAATGCGCCCGTCCGTTGGTGTGAGCCTTCGTCATTGTGACAACCTCCTGGTGCGCGGCTTCAGGGTAGGGTGCTCGCGCATATGCGCGCGCGAGGCGAACATCTGGGCAAGCCGTTCCTCGACGCGCTTTGCCTCCAGCATGAGATATCCGACGAGTTCGATTTGTCTTGCCGGCTGCATCCGGCTGTCGATCGCCGCGATCGACAGTGCGCCGACTGGCCGTGCGTCCGCGCTGCGGAGCACAACCCCGACGCCCCAGGAATTGGCGACGATGCGGCCGGGATTGAGCGAATAGCCGTTGGCGCGCGTCGTTTCGACGTCGCGCCGGATCTGCTCGACCGGGAGCATTGGGTAGTCGGATTTGAGCACCGCGTCGTTGGCGGCCAGCACCGCTTCCACTTCCTCGTCGGGCAGTGCGGCGAGCATGGCGAGGGAGCCGGCGCCGACGCCCAGTGGATGCTCGAAGCCGGCCTGCAGCGCGTGGGTCCTGACCGGGTAGGTCCCCTCTTCGCGATAGAGGCAGACTGAGTATGTGTCGCGGCGAACCGAGAGGAAGCTAGCATCCTCGGTCTTCTTCGAAAGGCGCAGCAGACTTTCCATCGAGACCTGAAGCAAGCCGAAACGTCGCGAGGCGAGGCTGCCCAGCACGTAGGTCTCCTCGCCGAGATAATAGCGCCGCGTCGTCTCGTCCTGCTCGATCATTCCCGCGCGCATCAGCGCCAGCAGCAGGCGGCGCGTTGTCGGCTTGTTGAGCCCACTTTCCTCGACGATATCGGAGAGCGAAACACCGCGGTCGGCGTGCCGGCCAACCATCGAAAGAAGGCTGAGCGCCCGGTCGACGCTCTGCGAGCCGGTCTGATCGCGTTCTGGGGGCGGCGCGATGTCCATGGTCAGCGGAGCTCGCAGACGGCGCAGCTTTGGCCGCCATCGACGGGCAGGCAAACGCCGGTGACGAAGCGCGCCTCCTCGGAGGCAAGAAACACGGCCGCCGCAGCGACGTCCCACGCTGTTCCCATCCGCCCCATCGGCACCATGGCGTTGCGGGCGGCCACCATCTCGTCGGCCGAGCCGTATTGGCCGGAAATCTGCTTATAAATCATCGGCGTGTCGATCAGGCCCGGCATGATGCAGTTGGCACGAATACCTTGACGCGCATATTGCATGGCCAGCGCCACGGTGGCCTGGTTCACCGCGGCCTTGGCGGCATAATAGGCGAAATAGGGATAACCGACGTAGCGTATCGCGGCGAGCGACGAGATATTGACGATCGCACCGCCGCCGCCCTTGAGCATATGCGGCAACACCGCCTTGGCGGTGCGGTAGACCGATCCGATGTTGAGATCGAGGGCGGCCTGGAACGCGTCCTCATCGAGTTCAACGGGACCGCCCATATGGGTCACGCCGACATTGTTGTGCAGGATGTCAATGGCGCCGAACGCCTCCATTGCCGCCGCTGCTGCCAACTCGACTGAGGCCAGATTGGTCACGTCGGCCGACAACGCGATCGCCTGATTGCCTTCGTCGCGGATGATCGCCGCGGTTTCAGCGGCGGCCGCCGCAGCGAGATCGACGCAGGCGACACGCGCGCCTTCGCGTGCGAAGGCGACCGCCGCTGCCTTGCCGTTGCCCCAGCCGGGTCCGGACGACCCGGCGCCGAAGACGATTGCGGATTTTCCCCTGAGCCGGTCGACCACCATCGAATTCCTTACAAAAATCGCGGCTGTTATCGGGCGGTTGAGCCACAGGCCCTGCCCGCCCGGGAACTGCCCTGCACTCAGGTCAGGCTGGCGCCAACAGCCTTTTCCAGGATGGCCCAGGCTTCGTCGCCGTACTTGCCCTTCCACTCGGAGTAGAAGCCGGCGTCCTTCAGCGTCTGCCGGAACGGGGTCGCATCCGGATGGTTGATCTTCATGCCTTTGGCGGCGAGCTCCTGCTCAAGCGTGGCATTGAGCTTGGCGACGTCCTCGCGCTCCTTCACGCCGGCCTCGTTGAGGTTCCTGGCGACGATCTCGCGCATGTCCTGCGGCATCGCCTCCCAGGCCCGCTTGTTAGCGAGGAACCAGAAGCCGTCCCACATGTGGTTGGTGACCGAGCAGAACTGCTGCACCTCGTAGAGCTTGGCCGTGGAGATGATGGCGAACGGGTTTTCCTGCCCGTCGACGATCTTCGTCTGCAGCGCCGAATACACTTCGGCGAAGTTGATGCTGGCCGGCGCCGACTTGAAGGCGGTGAACATCGAGGTCCAGAGCGGGCTGACCGGGACGCGAATCTTGAAGCCTTCGAGGTTCGCGGGCGTCTCGATCGGGCCGACGGAACTGGTGATCTGGCGGAAGCCGTTGTCCCAGATCTTTTCCATGACGACCAGGTTCGATTTCTCGATCTCGCCGCGCACATATTTGCCGAGGTCGCCATCCATCGCCGCCCACACGGCGTCGTAGTCCGAGAAGGCAAAGCCGATGCCGCTGATCGAGGCATTGGCGACGAGCGTGGAAAGGATCAGCGGCGACAGCGTGAAGAATTCGACGCCGCCCGAGCGAACCTGGCTCAGCATGTCGGTGTCGGCGCCGAGCTGGTTGCTGGGGAATATCTGGATGGCGACGCGGCCGCCGGTCTCCTCGCGGATTTTCTCGACGGCTTCCTGCGCGCGCAGGTTCATCGGGTGGGTGAGCGGCAGGTTGTTGGCGTATTTGTAGTTGAACTCCGCCGCCTGCGCCCCGGCGTAGCGGATGGTGCTCACGAGCGGGATGGATGCGGCTGCGCCTATCATCAAGCTGCGGCGGGTGATGGTCATTGTGTTTCCTCCTGGTTGAATCCGAGTGGCTAGAGATAGGCTACCGACAGCGGCGGGACGGCGGCGATCAGCAACAGGCCGGCAAGCAACGCACCGAGGTAGGGCCAGATGGCGCTCATGGCCTCGTCGGGCGAGACGTCACCGATCTTGCAGGCGATGTAGAAGCCGATGCCGATAGGCGGCGCCATGAGCCCGATGTTCATCGCCGTCACGACGACCATCGAATAGTGCACGTCGTTGATGCCCAGCCGAGCGGCGATCGGAAACATGATCGGCGCCATAAGAACGATCGCTGGCAGACCTTCAAGGACGCAGCCGAGAACCATGAAGACGGCGATGGTGACGAGCATGAAGGAGAACCAGCCTCCCGGCAGGTCGGTCATGTAGATGGCCAGTTGATTGGCGAAGCCGGTTTGCGTCAGCGCCCAGGCCATTGCCGAGGCGGTGCCGAGGATGAGCAGGATGGCGCCGGACAGCGCCGCCGTCTCGACCAGCATGGCGTAGAATTTCTTCGTGCCGATGCCGCCATAAAACAAGGCGCCGATGACCAGCGCATAGAGCACGGCAATTGTGGAAACCTCGGTGGCGGTGGCGACGCCGCCGCCGACGGCGCCGCGGATCAGGAAGGGAAGCACCAGTGCGGGGGCGGAGACGAGCAGGGTCTTCCAGACGAGCGAGAACGGAGCGCGATGTACGCCTTCCATGCTTTCGCCCAAAGCCTTCCAGCGCGCGAGCACCGCAAGGACGAGCAACAGAACCACGGCGATGACGAAGCCGCTGGTGAAGAGCGCGGCGATCGAAACGCCGGCGACCGAGCCGAGCACAATCAGCACGATCGACGGCGGCACCGTATCGGCCATCGCAGCGCCGGTTGCGAGCAACGCGATCATCTCCTTGGGCTTGTGGCCGCGCCGCTTCATTTCGGGGAAAAGTGCCGGAGCGACAGTCGCCATGTCGGAAACCTTCGAACCGGAAATGCCCGAGACGAGGAACATGGAGCCCAGCAGCACGTAGGACATGCCGGCCTTCACATGGCCGAACAGCGACGCCATGAATTCGACGATCGCCTTGCCCATGCCTGTCGCGTCGAGCACACAGCCGAGCAGAACGAAGATCGGCACCGACAGCAGGATGAGGCTCGACATCCCCTCGTCGATGCGGCCGACAAGCACGATCATCGGCACGTGCGTGCTGAAGGCGATGAAGGCGATCGTGCCGACGCCGAAACAGAAAGCGATCGGCACGCCGAGCAGAAGGCAGACCGCCACCACGCCGACGAGAAAGATGACGATGTTGGCGTAGCCGAGCGTGAGGAACAATGGCGAAAGCAGCCAGCCGAACACGGCCAGTGCGGCAATCACTGTGACAGCGGCGGCCAGGTTGGCGAGCGTCGCTGCGCGGATCGCGTGGCCCACGGCGATAACCGACATCAATGCCAGCCCGGCGACAATTGCCGAGGCGCGGAAGCTCATCGGAATGTTGAGCGCCGCCGAGGTGACGTACCACTCTTCCTGTACATACTGGCTTGCCGGCACGATCAGCGCGAGTAGCACCGTCGCCACGACGAGCAAAGCGAGGGCGTCCACGAAGTTGCGGCCGCGCTCGGGGATCAGGTTGAGGAAGATGGTAAGACGCAGATGCTCGTTGCGGTCGATGGCAATCGCCGAGCCGAGCATGGCGAGCCAGAGAAAGGAGATGGAGGCGGCCTCATCGATCCAGACGATCGGCAGCGATAGCACGTAGCGCGAGATGACGCCGGCGAGCAGCAGACCGATGACGAAGACGAGCAGGATCGAGGCCACCGCCTCGACCGGCCACATCAGCCGCGACCCTGGCCGCGCATCCAGCACCTCGGCCGGCGTGTCGACGATCATCGTGTTGTTGCTGGCGGCTGCCATGCTTCAAGCTCCTCCGCTCGGACCAGGCAACAACGCCTGCCTGAAACGCTCACGCCGAAATCGGAACGAAGCGATCTCCTCCCGCTCGTTCCAGATCTTCGCACTTAGGTCTATATTATGGACCTATAATTTCGCATAACCGATTTTTTCCATGTAATCGCCTGTACAGCAGCGACTTGAGGCGAAAATGCGATCCATATTGTGGATCGATGAACCTAAACAGGACTATTCAGGAGGGGTTGCAACAAGACATGCAGCAGGGCGATCTCTCGATCACGCGCAATCGAGAAGCCAGGTACCATCGAATTCCACGCCCGCAGTGGTTGCTTCGCACGAGACGATTACTGTCGTTTGCGCGGCACGCGCGTGTGCAAGAACGGCCGCAAGCAAGTCCCGGTCCTTGCAGACATCAATGTCGTCGATAAGGAGCACGGCCGCTGATCGGACCAGCGCTCGTGCGGCACGGATTCGGGCGGCCTGCATTGCACTAACGCGAGCAGGCTCCAGTCGCCTCTGGCTGCTGCCTGGAGGTCCATCGACTGCCAGGCCGCACAGCGAGGCCGTGGCGATTATCTCTTCCAGAGAAGTCGCTGAGGGCGCTCCCAGGGCTATATTGTCGACCATTGTAGCCCGCACCAACGGGATCGCCGGCGACAAAAGGGTGATTGCCCGGCGCCGGTCGCGCTGCGAAATCTTGTTGACGGGGATGTCATCAAGGAAAACCGCCAGGCCGCTGTTTTCCTCAAAACCTGCGATGCTGGAAAAAAGTGCGCTGCGTGCTTCAGGCGTATCACCGCCAAGCAGGATCGAGGCGCCGGGCGCGGCCCCCAGCACGTTTGACGGCGTGCCGTTTCGGCAATGAAATTCGATGCGCAGCCGCCGGCCTGACGTCGAGCGCGGCATGGGAATTGGATTCACAGGATCCGCAAGGACCGGCCTCGCCAGGATGGAGGCAATCCGGCGGCGGGACTCGACATAGGCAAGCCGATAGTCGGCGGCGCGAGCGAGGTCGGAAAGCTGGCCAACCGTCAGTCCGGCGAGGAGCAATAGCGTGCTGAGATCGCCAACGAGAATCGCCGGGCGGCCCGAAAACGCATAGGCCACGAGGATGACGACGATCACGGGCATGACGAAGTCGCTGGACGCGCGCGCAGCCCCCGACCACCCTGCCCGGCGAACGAGCCACATGTTGAGCGCTTCCGACATCCGGTCGATCTTGCGTGTGGACGTTCCGCTTTTGCCGAAATGGGCAAACGCCGCCCGGGCGACAACGATGTCGCCGAGACGGCCGGCAAGCCGTCCCCGCCTCCGCCGGCTTTCGCGGATGGCCCGGTGAAGAAACGGCAGGGCAACAAGACAGACGATCGACCAGGCAAGAACGCCGCAAAGCAGGAACGGCGCAACCCCCGGGGCAAGCCAGAAGGCGCCAAGCACGATGAGAACGACGGAAGGACCCGCAACAAAGAGGGAAGCGACGCCGTCGGCCAGCCAGGATCTGATGGCGGAGAGGTCGGTGACGAGGCGGGTCATTACCAGGCCGAGACCGGTCCGGCCGGCGCCAGGCGGCAACGCGAAGAGTTGCTCGACCAGCAGTCTGCGGACCTCGCGCACATAGTCCAGTGCAAAAGCTGCCCCCTGTCGGCGCTGCATCACCCCGAGTGCGAAGAGCGCGATGCCGAGCGAAAGGCTGGCCACGATCAGCCTGCCCTGCCCGAGCGGCTGCGGTTCCCCGGAAACCGCCGCACCGACGATAGCGACAAGAGCGAGCGACGTGGCGGCCTTGGCAAAGCCGATGGCGACAAGAACGGCGAGGGCGACCAGTCGCGTGCCGATCAGGATTCCTGGTAGAGGCATTGTGCACCTCCAGCGATCACCATCAGGCGCGGGTTCAATATCCCTGAGACTATGCTTGCCGCGGTCGCCGGATCGGTGAGTTCCTTGACGCCATAGACAGGGGCGTTGGCAGCGCCTGCTTCCCGGCGCGCCAGCGGCGAGCAGGTCAGGAGCCCGCTGAGCCCGAGCACGTCGTATCCAAGCTCGCGCAGCCTTTCGCAGCCCGCCACCGCGCCCATCGCATCGCCTGCGGCAAACAGCACGCCGCCGGTCAGCTCGCGGAATTTCGGGGACTTTGCCAGCGCGGCCGTCTCGGACTGGAATAGCCCATCCGCGACCTCCAGAACCGCGATCTCCGCCCCGGTGGCGGCAAGAGAGTGCAGCAAATGCTGCGCGCCCTCGACGATGGCATCGATTGGAGCAAGATAGGTCGTGGCAAAGCCGGCATCAGTGAAATCAAGGGCGGCGCATGCTCCGGCATCCATCATCGACCAGAGATCATTGCCGGCTCCGGTTCCGGTCACCTTTGCCGCACCAACTGCGAAACCTGCCCTGGTCAAACCACGCACGAGGCTTGCAGCTGTTGTCGTCTTGCCCGAATTCATCGACGTTCCGAAGACAACGATTGTCGGCGGGGGGAGCCGCGCCGGCTGCGGCGCGACCGCAAAGTCTGCAACGTTCAGAACGCGGCCGCATGAGTTGGTGACGAGGCCGAGCGGCACGATCGCAGTCGGAGACATGGTCTTGTCGTGCCATGCCAACGCCCGCGAAGCCACTCCGCCTGCCGCCACCATATGGCACGGTCCGAGATCTGCCGGCACGATCGCTTCGAACTGATCAGGAGCGTAGCGGTTGCCGTAGGCCAGGACGACTTCGTCCGTCGCGGCAAGTGCCGCTTTGCGTCCCGAGGGCAGCTCGACCGACTTGTGGTGACCGAGCGCCTCGATCCGCGCGAGCACCAGGTCGCCTGCCTTCGGTTCGGCAGGAGGCGAAAGCAACATCCGCATGCGCTCAGTGGGAATTCGGCGGGTCGTGAAAGCCCGCTTGGCCTTCGCGATGCGTTCGCAGTCAAGAATTTCCATTGTGGTCTCTCCGGTCACCAAGGGGGCGCTGTTACTTAGGGGAGAACGCGGTTGAACCAGGATTATTCTCGGTGGAGTTGCAATTCTTTTCGCCACGATGGCGTAGACCCAAGCCGCGGGGCCTACGCACACATGTTCTCGGGCAGGCGGGCTGTTCAGGCGCCCGGTGCGATCAGTTTCAGCGATGGAAAATAAGTGCGGTAGCGGCCAACGTCGCGGGTGAGCAGCGGCAGTCCATCGACGGCCGCATGGGCGCCAATGAAGAAGTCAGGCAGCACGCCAGTGCGCGATCCGCCCGATTTGCGATACTGCGTAAAGACCTTTCCGGCGAGGAACAGTGCTGCCCGGGGCATCGGAGCCATTTGGAGACCGGCTTCGTCAAGAAACGCGTCGATACTCTCGATGCGGTCATAGCGGACGGCAAGTTCGGCATAGACCGCATCGTTGATCAACAACGGCCCATCGAGGCTTGCCGCCTCAAGCCGGGCGATCGACCAATCCGCCCAGTTCGCATCGTCCGTGACAAGATCGAGCAAAACGTTGGTGTCGACCAGCGTCACGCGTCGCCACGCGTCAGTGCCATGATCGCGTCGGTGTCGAGCCCCTTGCCGGCATGGCCGCGCAATTTCGCGAAGCGGCTCGCGGGCTGCTTCTTGTCACTACGCACAATCACCACATTGCCGTCATCGGTGCGGCGGAAATCAACCTTGCTGCCCGGAACGATTCCGAGCAGGTCCCGGACCGGCTTCGGGATGGTCACCTGTCCTTTGGCTGTGACTGTGTTGGTCATCTCATCTTGCACCTTGGTAATACCCATTTTCCACAAGGTATTACCAAGTCAGCCGAATTTCAACCTCCGCAAACGGCTGCCAAAGCCATGATTTTGTGACTTGTTTTCCCAGGCGCGCCTGTCGACGTCGTAATCCGCAGGCACGCACCCTATCTACGCCGCATGAATGACATCACGAACAGACGCGCGCTTCTACTCATCAATCCAAAGGCACGACGCGGGCAGGAATCTCTCGCACCGGTCGTCGAGCGGCTGGAAGCCGGAGGGCTCCGCGTCAGCGTCGAGACATTTGAGGCACTGCCCGAGATAGCACGCGACATCGTGCGCCTTCGCCATAGGGCCGATCTTGTGATCGTGTGCGGCGGCGATGGCTCGGTGTCCTCGGCGGCGGTCGCGGTCATGGAAAGCGGGCTGCCGATGGGCATCATTCCGATGGGGACGGCGAACGATCTGGCGCGCACCCTCGAAATACCGTTGGATCTTGGGAAGGCGGCCGACGTGATAGTAGAGGGCGGACGACGTCTGATCGATATCGGGACCGTCAATGGTCACGCTTTCTTCAACGTCGCGAGCATCGGCCTCAGCACCGATCTTGCCCAGGGGCTGGATCCGGCGCTGAAGAAGCGTTTCGGCAGGTTTGGCTATGCCTTGGCGGCCATGAAAGTGTTGACCAAGGCCCGCCACTTTGAAGCAAGGATTACCGAAAAGGGCGCAACGACCGAAGTCGAGACCTACCAGATAGCGGTCGGCAACGGCCGCCACTATGGCGGCGGCAACGTCGTCGAGGAGACCGCGGAGATCGATGACGGCCATCTCGACCTGTACAGCCTGGAAATGACGAATCTCTGGAAAATGGCGCTCTTGTTGCGCTCGTTCCGCTCGGGCACGCACGGCGCCTGGAGCGAGGTTCGCACGGCCAGATGCGTCGAGTTCGACATCGAGACGAAAAGGCCGATGCCGGTGAACACTGACGGTGAGATCGTCACCTCGACCCCGGCGCATTTCAAGGTCCACCCGAAGGCGATTTCGGTGTTCGCGCCTGCCGCCGCGCGCATACAGCCCCGCACAAGGGTGCCTGGTGACGCGGTCAGCGCAAACAGCGGCTAGACTGGCGACCAAGCGCGCGTCGAACAAACCCAACTGCCTGCGGCCATCTCTCGATCAGGAGTGATCTGGCAACAGCAACATAGCCTTCCGGGCATGTCTTCGATCATTGCTTGACGAACGCGCCCGTGTAGGTCTGGCCGGCAAGCCTGACGGTTCCGGCCAGGGTTCTGTCGGGCCGCATGACAAAACTGACGTCTGCGCCACTCGGCAGGCGCTCGAGCTTCAAAGTAGTCCCCACAATTCTTCCAACGCCGGCGGCCTCTCCCGGATGGTTGTCGCCCAGAGTTCCCCACGCATAGGTGACCGTCACCTTGCCATTGGAAGAAATCGTCTGAACAGCAAGTTTGGCGTCATACATCCCCTCCAATCGTCCGGCCCATAGACCCGAAAAAGCAGCATATTTTGTCGGGACGGTCTTGGCAGGGGGAGTGACCGCCACGGATTGATCAATAATTGCCGAGCCGGAAGGAACAGCGGCAGGATCCGAGGCGGTTTGGGCAGGAATGGGTCCAGGTCCTAACGCAGGTTCGACAGTGGGTCGCGGCGTTTCAGGCGCCGATTGGCACGCGGTTACGGCAAGCGCCGCGAAGCCAAGGATTGCGTTGCACATTCGGCGTGCCATCATCTGGTGCCCCGGCCATCTCTGAATCTAGCGCAGGCTAACCTTATCGCGCGTTTTCATGACCTCTGTCTACCCAGGGTATCTCGTCGAAGGACGTGCAGTGGTCGTGAGTGAATGCCTGCATTCGTCGCCAAAGCAGCCGCCATGGTGATATAAAACGTATTTGATTCAAAGATTTACGCCATAATTTCGATCTATTTTCTAGGCTTTTGGCTTTCGACCACAGATGCCTTAGGCTGCTATCGATGCAGTCGCTGCCGTTTCGGCGGCGACGCCGTCCACCATGACATGACCGATGCCCCGCGAGCAGCGCTCGATCCTCGCCTCGACGCGGTACACATCACGCAAAAGCGCCGGCGTAACGACCTCTTCCGGCGCGCCGCAGGCGACCATCCGCCCCTCGGCGATGACGATGCATTTGTCGGCGAAGCGCAGGGCCTGATTGAGGTCGTGAATTGCGATCAACACCGCAATTCCGTGCTTGCGCGCAAGCCCGCGCATGAAGGTCAGCACCTCTACCTGCCGGTGCAAGTCAAGCGCGGACGTCGGCTCGTCCATCAGCAGGATTTCAGGTTCGCGAGCCAGGGTCTGGGCGATGCTTACCACCTGCCTTTGCCCGCCGCTCAATTCTCCGACGTTGCGAAAGGCAAGATCCGAGATGCTGAGCGCGGCCAGGATGCCGTCTATGAGTGCGAGGTCGCCGTCGCTGACCGACCAGGCCGAGCCCTGCTTGCGGGCGAGCAGGATCGATTCATAGACGGTCAGCACCGCGTTGGCTGCCGTATCCTGCGGCATATAGCAGATGCCGTCCGGTCCCTTCGCCGCTCCCTCGAGGCAGACGCGTCCCGGGCCCTTCAGAAGTCCTGCGATGCGCTTGAACAGCGTCGACTTCCCCGCTGCGTTGGGCCCGATCACGGCGACAACCTCGCCACCCCGGAAAATGGGAGTTGAAACATCCGAAAGGACGAGCCGCGCCCCGTGGAAGGCTCCGAGACCATCGAGCCTGATCGTTACCATGAGCGCCTCACATTCGAGAGGATCAGCGAGATGAAGAAGGGAATGCCGATAAGCGAGGTGACGATGCCGATCGGGAAGATCGTGCCTGGAACGAGCGACTTGCTGGCAACCGAACTCGCCGAAAGGATGAGCGCCCCCGAAAGCGCCGAGGCGGGCAGGAAGAAGCGCTGATCTTCTCCGATCAGCATGCGGGCGATGTGCGGACCGACAAGCCCGATGAAGCCGATCGTGCCGACGAAGGCGACGGGAATGGCAGCAAGGAGGCTCACCATCATCATGGTTTCGAGCCTAAGGCGTGCGACCTTGACGCCAAAGCTCGCGGCCTTGTCTTCGCCTAGCCGCAGCGCCGTCAGCGCCCAGGCGCGGCGCACGAATATCGGAAGTGTTGCGAGAAGGATGAGGCTGGTGATGATGAGCTTGGGCCAGGTGGCTTTGGTGAGGCTTCCCATCGTCCAGAACACGACCGCGGCGAGCGCCTGCTCGGAGGAAAGATACTGGACGAGCGACAGCAGCGCATTGAAGGTGAATACGAGCGCGATGCCGAGAAGCACGATGGTTTCGACCGTCACGCCGCGCTTGAGACTGAGCAGGTGGATGACGAGTGCGGTCAGCATCGCCACCACGAAGGCGTTGAGCGGCACGATATATTCGATCGCCGCCGGGATCAGCGCGACGCCGAAGGCAAGCGCGAGTGCTGCGCCAAAGCTGGCCGCCGCCGAAATGCCGAGCGTGAACGGGCTGGCGAGCGGATTGTTGAGGATGGTCTGCATCTGCGCACCGGCGACCGACAGTGCTGCGCCGACGACCACTGCCATGAGCGCGATGGGAAGCCGGATGTCCCACAACACGACGCGCACCTGAAGCGGCACACTGCCGGGAGAAACCAGGGCGAGCACCACCTGGTCGAGGCTATAGCTTGCGGGCCCGAGCGCGAGGTCGATGCAGAGGCTCAGCAGCAGCGCCAGGGCGAGCCCCGCCAGGATCAGCTGCTTGCGCAGGACAAGGGCGCGGTAGAGCCTGCGCCCTTGTTTGGCTGACAGTGCGGCCGGTTCACTGCTCATCGGAGAGCGAGACCCAATGGCCAGGCCTGTACCCGACCGGCAGGAACTTCTCGTGCAACTCCTTGAAGGTGGCCTCGGCGTCGAGATCGGCGAACAGGTCGGGATGCAGCCATTTGGCCATCTGCTGTATGGCGACGAACTGATAGGGGCTGTTGTAGAACTGGTGCCAGATGGCGTGGACCTGGCCGTTCTCCACCGCCTTGATGCCGGTTAGCGCGGGCCGCTCGGTCAGGCCCTTGAGTTTCTTCAGTGCCGCCGCTTCGTCGGCGCCGGGACCGACGCCGACCCATTTGCCGCCCGGCACATAGGCCTCCCAATTGCCGCCCGTCACAATCACCTGGTCGGGATCGCTGGCGATGATCTGTTCGGGATTGAGCGCGCCAAACGTGCCCGGGATCAGGTCGGTCGCGATATTGGCCCCGCCGGCCATGTCGACGAACTTGCCAAAATTGTCGTTGCCGAAGCTCATGCAGCAATCATCGGAATAGCCCCCGGCGCGATCGATGAACACGGTCGGGCGCTTGGGGTTCTTCTCTGCGATCACATCGGTGACGCGCGCGATCTGAGCCGCGCGGTAGGCGATGAACGCCTCGGCCCGCTGTTCTTGGCCAAGCAGCTTGCCGATCAGGCGCATGCTCGGCTCGGTGTTGGTGAAGGGTTGCTCGCGGAAATCGACATAGACCACCGGAATGCCGACGGCGGCGAGCTTCTCGATGTATTGCGCGTCCTCGGTTGCCTGCTTGGACTCGATGTTCATGATCATCACGTCCGGGTCAAGCGCGATGGCCTGCTCGATGTCGAAGGTGCCGTCCTTGAAACCGCCGAAGGTCGGTATCGCCGCCATTGACGGGAATTTTTCCAGATAGACGGCGTAATTGTCGGGATCGGCCTGGGAGAAATCCTCGCGCCAGCCAACGATGCGCTTGAAAGGGTTGTCGGTATCGAGCGCGGCGATCAGGTAGATCTGCCGGCCTTCGCCGAGGATGACCTTCTCGACCGGCGTCTTCACCTCGACCTTGCGGCCGGTAATGTCGGTGACGGTCTCGGCGCGCGCGCCTGGGGTAAGCGGCATCAAGGCCGCGAGCGCGACCGCGGCCGCAAATATCGATTTCAAAATCATTGGGCTCTCGCAATTCAGTTGCCGGCCCCGCTTATGAAACATGAATTGTATAATCAAGAATTTTCTTTTAGAGCAATTCCAATGTAGCCGCTTTGGGGAGTGCGTTTCGGGCAATGACGGCTCACGCAAACTATTCGCTGCGCGACGAGATTCGGGACTATTGGTCCGACCGCGCCGAGACATTCGACCTGCAGGTCGGCCACGAGATTTTTTCGGAGCAGGAGCGTGCCGCCTGGCATGCGCTCATAAGCAGGCACATTGGGCCTGGTGCCGGGCGGGCGTCTCTGGATCTCGCCTGCGGGACAGGCGTCATTTCGCATCTGATGCACGATCTGGGCTTTGTGGTGACAGGCCTCGACTGGTCGGAAGCCATGCTCGCCAAGGCGCGCGCCAAGGCACAAAAACGCTCCGCCGATATCCGCTTCATCATGAGCGATGCCGAACGCACGCTCGAGGACAGGGCGAGCTACGATGTCATCGTCACCCGTCACCTGGTCTGGACTCTGCTGGATCCGAAGGCGGCCTTTGCCGAATGGCTTTCGCTGCTGAAGCCCGGCGGCAGGCTGCTGGTTATCGACGGCGATTTTGTCAGCCGCAACTGGGCGACGCGTTTGCGGGAACTTTGGGAGACGCTCACGGCCAGCACGTCCCAGGTCTCGGACAATGACGGCGCCGCCATGGCCAGACGTCACCAGAACATTCTTGCCCGTGTCTATTTCTCAGGCGGCGCACGGGCGGAAGAGATAGTTCGCTTGCTGGCCGAAGCCGGGTTCGAGCAGCCGGTCGTGGACTGGAGACTGGGGGCGATCCATCGCGCCCAAGCTCGACGGATGATCTGGCCCAAGGCGCTCGAACGCGCCACTCAACATCGCTTCGCAATCTGCGCGACAAAGCCGCAGTAAACGCCTCGGCGCTGCATGGAGCGGGGCGACGGCACGACAGGCAATAGCTGCCGGTCTGCGTCAGCTCAGATGCGCCACCGAGGATTATTTCTTCTGGTTGGCGTCCTGCAGGATCATTTCCGATGCCTTCTCCGCGATCATGACCACTGGAGAGTTGGTGTTGCCGGAAAGAATCGTCGGCATGATCGAAGCGTCGACGACGCGCAGGCCGGAAATGCCGTGCACCCGCAGCCGGCCGTCGACCACTGCCGTCGAGCCTGCGCCCATCTTGCAGGTGCCGACCGGGTGGAAAATCGTCGTGCCGATATCGCCGGCCTTGCGGACGAGATCTTCGTCGCTTTCATAATGTGCACCGGGCAGCATTTCCTCAGGCGCGAAACGGGCAATGGCGCGCGCCTTCATCAAGCGGCGGACGTGGCGGAGCGATGCTACAGCCACGGTCCTGTCCACCTCGGTAGACAAATAGTTCGGCCGGATCTTCGGAGCCGCCTGCGGATCGGACGCCTCCATGTGGACGGTGCCGCGGCTTTCCGGTCTGAGATTGCAGACCGAAACCGTGACCGCGGGGAAACGATGCAGCGGCTCGCCCAGCCGGTCAGTGCTCAACGGCTGGACATGGTATTCGAGATCGGGCGTCTCCAGGCGTGGGTCGCTTCTGGCGAAGATGCCAAGCTGGCTCGGCGCCATCGACAGCGGTCCGCTGCGACGGATAGCGTATTCGACGCCCATGGCCGCGCGGCTGAACAGATTGTGGTAGCGCTGGTTTAGCGTCGAGGCGTTGGCGACCTTGAAGACTGTGCGGATCTGCAAATGATCCTGCAGGTTCTCGCCGACGCCTTCCAGCGCGTGGCGAACCGGGATTCCTGCTGCGCCAAGCACGGCAGGTCGGCCGACGCCGGAAAGCTCGAGCAGCTTCGGCGAATTGATCGCGCCGGCGGCAAGGATCGTCTCGCCTGCCCGCGCTCGATGCAGCTGGCCGCCCATGCGGAAGACAACGCCGGTGACGCAAGCTCCGTCGAAATCCAGCGTCTCGGTCTCGGCGCCGGTGACGACGCGCAAATTCGGCCGTCGCAGCGCGCTGCGCAGGAACGCCTTCGAGGTATTCCAGCGCACGCCTTTCCTCTGATTGACCTCGAAATAGCCCGACCCTTCGTTGGTCCCGCCGTTGAAGTCCTCGGTGCGGGGGATGCCGAGTTCCTCGGCGGCGTCGCGGAAGGCGTCGAGGATTGGCCACGACAGGCGCTGGCGCTCGACGCGCCATTCGCCACCGGCACCGTGAAGGTCGTTGGCGCCACCAAAATGGTCCTCGGACTTGCGGAAATACGGAAGCACGTCATCCCAGCCCCAACCGGGATTTCCGGCTTGCCGCCAGCCATCATAGTCGGCCGCCTGGCCGCGCATGTAGATCATGCCGTTGATCGACGAGCAGCCGCCCAGAAGCTTGCCGCGCGGATAGTTGAGCGCACGACCGTTCAGCCCGGGCTCCGGCTCGGTCTTCATCAGCCAATCGGTGCGCGGGTTGCCCATGCAGTAGAGATAACCGATGGGAATGTTGACCCAGTGATAGCGATCGCTGCCGCCGGCTTCCAGAAGCAGCACGCGCATGCCTGGATTGGCCGACAGTCTGTTGGCCAGCACGCAGCCGGCTGAACCCGCGCCGACGATGATGAAGTCGTACTGTCCAAAATCGGCAGCGGTCTGTGTCAATTGGACGTCCGTTCGCTTGCCATCCTGTCCCATAGCGGACCCATGGCCTTGTTGATCTCACCATAGAGACGATAGCGCCGCTCATAGACCGGTGCGATCGCGCAATTGGGCTGGTAGCATCGGTCGGGCGCGGTCATCGCGGTGGCGCCCGCAGAGAAGTCGGCAAATAAGCCGACGCCTGTCCCGGCTGCAATCGCAGCTCCCAGCGCACCTGTCTCACGGCTGCGCGCCACGGTCACCGGCACGTCCAGCACATCTGCGAATATCTGCGGCCAAACGGCGCTGCGCGAGCCGCCGCCCGAAAGAACCGCCTGGCTGACAATGGCTCCCGCTCGACGCAACGTCTCGACATGGCGCCGGTGCTCGAAGACGACGCCCTCGAACAGTGCGCGCAGCATATGAGCCCGCGTGTGCCAGCCGGCGATGCCGTAGAAACCGGCACGCGCCTTGCCATTCTGCTGCGAGCCGTAAAGGAATGGGTGATAGATCGGCATGTCTCCCGCGGGATCGACGGAAGCAACAAGCTCGCTGCAGATCTCGAATGGCGATGCGCCTGCCGGCGGCGCATGCTCGAAGAACTCACGCACGATCCACTCGAGATTTGCGGCCGAAGTGGCGCTCGATTCGATGGCGAGATAGCGCAGCGGATCGAAGGTCGACAGCATGAAGATAGACGGATCGCGGATCGGCTCTTGGGTGATAACCTGGTTGATGCTCCAGGTGCCGGCAATGATCGAGGCGGCGCCGGTGCTGGTGACGCCCGAACCGATGGCGCTGGCGACGACGTCGAACAGGCCGGCCACCACAGGCGTGCCCGCAAGAAGGCCGGTGGCAGCGGCGACATCGCGCGTGACATGGCCGGCGATGGCGGAGGCTTCCAGCACGTTCGGCAGCAGTTCCATGCAATCGTCGAGACCATAGGCGGCCAGCAACTCAGGCTCGTAGCGTCGGCCGGGCATGTGCAAAAGCCCGCAGCCCGACATATCCGAGGTCTCGGTCGAGCGCGTGCCGGTGAGGCGGTTGACGATAAAATCCTTGCACAGGAAGACGGTGCCTATTTTGGCAAAAAGTGCCGGATCATGGCGCTTGAGCCACGCCAGCAGAGTCGGCGTCTGCGCCGCCCAGGGCCGTTGCAGGCAGTGGATATAGGTCCGGTCGCCAACGCCTGCGGCCGCCCATTCGCTGACGATGCCGACGCCGCGCGTGTCGAGCGACTGGATGCCGAGCAGCGGGTCGCCGCCGCGGTCCAGCGCGTAGAGCCCGTTGCCGTGGCCGGCGCAGCCGATCACCGCGATCTCGCGGGGGTCGATGCCCGACTGGTCGAGGCACTGGCGGATGACCTCGACGGCGTTGCGCCACAATTCGCCGAGGTCCCGCTCGACATGGCCGGGCTCTGGCATGCAGGAACGGCCGTCGCGAGCGGCAAGTGCGAGTTCGCGACCGGCGGTGTCGAAGATGATGGCCTTGATGACGGTATTGCCCGCATCAAGGCCAAGAATGTATCGCTGCATTGAAGCTCCTCCCAAGCTGCAAAGATTACTGTTGCTGGTAGAGCTCCCAAGCCGCCGCGCCGTCCGCATTCTCATGGATGATCGCCATCAATCCTCTCACGACGGCACGAGGGTTGGAATGCTGGTATATGTTGCGGCCATAGACCATGCCTGCCGCGCCTTGTGCCATCAGCGCCGCCGACTTGTCGAAGACGGCGCGCAAATCCTCCCTGCCCCCACCGCGCACAAGGACAGGACAGCGTGCCGCAGCCACCACCCGGTGGAAGTCGTTCGGATCGGTCGTCGGATCCGCCTTGATGATGTCGGCTCCCATCTCGCTGGCGAGCCGGGTCAGGGTGACGATCTTTTCGGGGTCGCCGTCGACCATGTATCCTCCGCGCTCCGAATTGGGCAGCATTGCCAGCGGCTCGATCATCAGCGGCAAGCCATATCTTTCACAGTCGGCGCGAACCCTGGCAATGTTGTGGACGCATTGCCGAAACAGGTCCGGCTCGTCGGGCAGCATGAATAAATTGACGACCACGCAGGCCGCGTCCATCTCCAGCGCGCCGATCAGCGGCTCGGCTTCGTTCTGCAGGACAGCCCACATCGAACGATGGCGGGTTTTGTTGTATGGATTGCCCATGTCTATGCGCATGACCAATGCCGGCTTGTCCTTGCCGGGCAGGGTCTGCAGCAAATCGGCCTGGCCATAATTCATCTGAATGGCGTCCGGCCCCGCGGCGACCAGCTGGGCGACGACGCCAGCCATATCCTCCAGCCCTTCCAGGAACGACGGCTCGTTGCATACGCCATGGTCGATTGCGACGTCGAGACAGCGCGCCCCGCCGAACAGCCGCTTCATGCGGACTTTCTTGTTGATGCGCATTCGGCGCTCCTTCCTTGGTCTTTTTGCGATAGCTGGTCGAGATCGACGCCGTGCTGGCGCTGCAGCAGGGCGAGGAAATCGGTGCGCTCGAACGCCTTGCGCGCAGCGTCCCAGCTCTTTTCGACAGCGAGAATATCGAGAACTGCGTCGAGAAGGTCGCAAGAGAGAGCGCCGGTGATGGCGATTGTCGTGCGGCGGAGCAGCAGGTCCTCCAACTGCTCGACATATTCATTGGCGATGAGATACTGAATCTCCCGGACCGAGTAGTCGCTGCCAGGCAAGAGCTCGTCCTGTCCCGCTGCCAAAAAAGCGGCGACGGCATCCGCCACGGTGCCGTAGCGCGCGAACAGGCTGCGCATGCGGTCAAGCGACAGGCCATGCGCCGCCGCGCGTTCTGCGCACCATTTTTCGGGGGCCATGGGAAAATGCCGGCCGCCGCCGATCGGCATGTTTTCGGTGCCGACGATGCGCCGTCGGCACAATCGCTCGAGCACGATATCCGCTGCCAGTTCGCCGAACGACCGGAAGGTTGTCCATTTCCCGCCGATCATGCACAGCGTCGGCTGCACCATACCGGCGCCCTCGATGAGCTCGCAGAAATGATCGCGGGGAATGCGCCCGGTAAAACTGTCCCGGCTTATCGGTAGCGGCCTCACCCCGGTGAACTGAAAGACGATGTCGGTATCAGTGATCTCGATCCCGGGAAACACGAAGGACACGGACTGCCGGATGTATTGCCGCTCGTCGTCCTCGCAGCGCGCCTGGTCGGGATCGTCGGCACGGATATCCGTCGAGCCGACCAGCACATTGCCGAGATAGGGGAACAGGATGCAGATCCGGCCGTCCTCGTTCTCGTAATAGATCATGTGGCCGTCGAGCGCGTCGTGAAGCTCGCGATTATCGACGATCAGATGCGATCCTTTGGTGCCGCCCATAAACTTGGGCGCAACGGCTCCGATAGCCGAATTGGTCAGGTCGATCCAGCCGCCTGTGGCGTTGACGACGAGCCGCGGCTTCACGGCGATCGTTTCGCCAGACAGTCCGTCGTTGAGCGCAAGGCTCGCGTCACCAAGCGATACACGTGCATAGTTGAGCGCTCGAGCGGATGGCTTTTCGTTCATGGTGTCGCGCAGCATCTCGGTACCCAGCCGCTCGGGGTGGCTGACCCAGGCGTCATAGTATGTCGCCGAATTGCGGATAGCAGGATTGATTGCAGGCCAGACCTTGAGTGTTTCAGCACGGCTCCTGAACTTGTGCGTCGGGACGATACGCCGTGCGGCGGTGAAGAAGTCATACATCGCCAGGCCGGTCTTGATGACCAATGCGCCGCGCCGACCCGGACGACGGCTTAGCCCAAGGAAGCGGAATGCACCATTTGCGATGCCTGAGAACAGGTCGAAGATTGGCACTGTGGTTGGCAGTGGCGCAACGTAATGCGGCGCGTTCTTCAATAGCCGATCGCGTTCGAGCAGGGATTCGCGGACCAGCTTGAACTCGCCGTTTTCAAGGTAGCGCAAGCCGCCATGAACCATGCGCGAGAGGGCTGCGCTGGCGCCGGAGCAATAATCGCCCTTTTCGGCGAGCAGGACATCGACGCCCTGCAAAGCGAGTTCGCGAAACACGCTGATGCCGTTGATGCCGCCGCCTATGACGAGGACGTCAACATCGGGGTTCCCGCGCAAGCCGGCGATCGTCTGGATGCGATTCATCTCAGGACGCGCTTTCGATCACGCGTCTATCGCTACGAGGTGCCCGGCCACCGCCGCATCGATGGCCCCCAGTTCCGCCGCGCTCAGTAAAATCTCCCCTGCCCTGGCGTTGTCGAGCGCCTGCGTCGCGTTTCGCGCTCCACACAACGCGAAGGTTATGCCGGGTTGCGCCAGCGTCCAGGCGATGACGATCTGCGCCATGCTTGCCTGGTGGATCTCAGCGACCGGGGTCAGGGCATGTTTCAACGCGGCTACCTTGCGCCGGTTAGCCTGAGAGAAGCGCGGATTGTCTTTGCGCTGGTCGTCGCCGCTGAACTCGCGCGCCGGATCGATGGCGCCTGAGAGCAGGCCGAGTGCAAGCGACGAGTAACTGAGTGCTGCAACTTGATGCTGGCGCGCGATCGGCAGCAATGTCTGCTCGATGTCGCGATCCAGCATCGAATATCTTTCCTGGATCGCGTCGAGCTGGCCAGCGGCGACATACTGCTGCAGCTCGGCAGCATTGAGATTGCTGGCGCCGATGGCGCGGACCTTGCCAGCGGATTTGAGGCGTTCGAGCGCTCCCATTGTTTCGGCAATGGGTGTCGTCGGGTCCTGCCAGTGGGTGATGTAGAGATCGATATAGTCGGTGCCGAGCCGCCGCAGGCTCTGTTCCACTTCATAAGCGATGCCGTCGGCGCCCAGATATCGGTTCACCGGCGTTCCATCCTGATCGAAGAAGTGGTTGCCCTTTTTCGAATGCCAGTTGAGGCCGCATTTGCTGGCGATGACCGCGCGGTCGCGCCGGCCCTTGATGGCCTTGCCGACGATCTCTTCGCTGCGGCCAAGACCGTAAGCCGGCGCGGTGTCGATCAGCGAAACGCCGGCATCGAAGGACGCCTGGATGGCGGCGATCGATTCTGCTTCATCCGTGCCACCCCACATCCAGCCGCCGATGGCCCAGGTGCCGAGTCCCACCGCCGAAGCGACAACGCCGGACTTGCCGATTGAGCGGGTGATTTGTCGAGTATTCATGCTGCATTTCCTTCGGCGAGCTCGAGGATCTTCAAGCCGGTGGTTTCGTCGGTGACGAGAGTGTCTAGGTGAGAGCCGCGCATGGCACTGAGGATTGGGACCACCTTGCTGGCGCCGCTTGCGACCCCGATCGACTGCGGAATGGTCGCGAATTCCTCGAGCGTCAGCGAGACCAGTGAGCGGTTGAGGCTGTAGTCCGCGAGCTTGCCGTCGCCGTCTATGAGATGGGCGAGCAGCTCGCCCGCCGCCCCCGAGCGCTCGATGGCCAGCCGGTCGGCGCTCGAGGACGGGTGCAGATCGTAGTAGCTCGAATCGTCAGCCAGGATGGAGCCGATGCCGACGACCGCAAGCGTTGCTTCGCGCGCCTTGTTGAAGACGTCCGAAACGGCCCGGACGCCCATCAGCATGTCACGTTGGGCCGGGCTGTCGGCAAACAGCGGTGCGTGAATCTGAAAGGCGCGCCCGCCGAGTTTGTCGGCCATCAGAGACGCGACATGATTGACGTCGGTGTAATGCTTGCCCTGGACCAGGCCGGTCGCGGGAACAACCTCGACGTCGTAGCTGCGGCTCGGCTTGAGGCCGGCGACGACGGCACTCACCCCCTTGCCCCCGGTGATGGAAATCGTGTCGCCGTCCTTGATCGTCTCGAGCACCAGCCTGGCTGCGGCCTCACCGACACGCTGAAGCGCAGTCTGCGGATTGTCCGAAACGGAGGGGACGACGACGGCCCTTTGGAGTCCGCCGATCGCGACAAGTCGCGCCTCGATGTCGATCAGTTGCTCGACCGGCGACTTGATCTTGATCTCGACAAGCCCGAGTTGATGACCGCGTTTGATGAGGCGGTTGACGGTCGCATGCGAGATGCCAAGCTCCTTGGCGATTTCCGCCTGCGTCTTGGCTTCCATGTAATGAAGCACAAGCGCCTGATACATCTGGCGGACGATCGTGACGTCGTCCCGCGAATTGGGTGGTGACATGATGGATGCTCAACTCTCGCGCTGCTGCTCAGGACTTCCTGCGGTGCAGGAAGTGGTCGATCGATACCGCCGCGAGCAGGATGCATCCCTTGATCATGTCCTGCCAATAGACGGAAACGTCGAGCAGGATCAGCGAGCTTGTGACGACCGAGAGCAGCGCCATGCCCAGTATTGCGCCGAAGATGGTGCCCGAGCCGCCATTGAGCGATGCTCCGCCAATCACCGCCGCGGCGATGATGTTGAGCTCCATGCCAGCGCCGAAGGTCGGGGTCGCAGCGCCAAAGCGTGACATATAGATGACGCCGGCAAAGCCCGCGAGGGTGGAGCAGAGAACCGTGACCCAGAATTTGACCTGCTTGGTCTTGATGCCCGAAAATTGGGCCGCCTTCTCGTTGCTGCCGGTATAAAAGACCTTGCGGAAGGCCGTGGCACGCCGAAGCAGAAAATCGAAGATGGCCACGCCCACGACAAAAATGACGATGACATAAGGCACATTGCCGAAGCTGCCCTGGCCGATCGCCTTGAACCCGGGCGGCAGGGTGAACAGCGACAGCGGGGTTCCCTTGGTGATGACAAGGCAGAGACCGCGCACGATCACCATCGCCGCCAACGATGTGATGAAGTGATTGAGCCCGATAACGGTCACGAAGAAGCCCATCACCGCGCCGATCAGCGCGCTGGCGCCTATGCCGATGAGGCTCGCGGTCCACGGGTCCAGACCCATCAGGAAGAGAGCGCCTGACACGACCATGGAGAAGCAGACCACCGACCCGACGGAAAGGTCGATGCCGCCGACTATGAGGAGTATCGTCATGCCGACCACGACGATGCCTTCAATCGAGAAGCTCATCAGCATGGCGCGGAAATTTCCCCAGGTCAGGAAATGCGGCGAAGCGAATGTCATGGCGATGCACAGCGCCAGCATGATTGCGATCAGCCCCGCCTCGCGCATTGACCCAAGACGCAGCCAATTGCGCCCGCCAAGCCCGGGGGCGCTCGCCTTGATTTCAGCGTCCATGAGGGTTCCTCCGGTCTGTCTAAGCGACATTCTGAACCTGCCTTGCGTTTGATCGTTGCTGCCGGAGACCCGAAGCCAGCAGCATGATTGCCTCTTCGGTCAATTCGTCAGCCCCCAGTTCGCCGACGATGGCACCTTGGTGTATGACAAGCACCCGGTCGCTCAGTCCGATCAATTCCGGAAGCTCGGATGAAATCACGATGACGCCGACGCCCCGCTCGGCGAGATCGCGAAGCAGGCGATGAATTTCCACTTTGGCGCCGACATCGACCCCGCGTGTGGGCTCGTCCAGAATGACCACCTTGGGGCCGACCGAAAGAAGCCTGGCGATGGCGACTTTCTGCTGGTTGCCACCGCTGAGCGTCGACACCAGTGTCTCTATGCCGCCCATGCGCACATTGTGGCGCACGACCAGGTCGGTGGCTTGCTTTGCCTCGGCGCGGCGATCGAGCAGCCCAAGCGGCGTGGTCAGCTTCCGAAGGTCGAGCGCGGAGATATTGGATGCAACCGACAGGTCGAGGAACAGGCCGGACGCCTTGCGGTCCTCCGAGAGGTAGACCAGGCCTGCGCGCACCGCATCGCTGTAGGTCCTGATGCTGATCGGCTCGCCGTTGAGTTCGACCGATCCCGACACTTTCGGGCGCAAGCCGCAAACGGTCTGGACCATCTCGCTGCGACCGGCGCCAATCAACCCGCCGATCCCAAGAATTTCGCCTGCTCGAAGCGTGAACCCAACGCCAGCGGAACCCTGTCGATAGGAGAGATTTTCGACCGACAGCACAGGGCGGTCGGTACGCCGTTCAGGCGAGAGCTTTTCGGGATAAAGCTGCGTGATTTCGCGCCCGACCATCTTGCGCACGACATCATTGGGAGTGACCGAAGCGATAGAATCGGTCGCTACGTATCTGCCGTCACGAAACACCGTGACGCGGTCGCACAGGCTGAAGATCTCCGCCATGCGATGGCTGATGTAGATGATTGAAATTCCGCGCGCCTTGAGATCGCGGACGATTGCGAAAAGGCGCTGCGCCTCGGTCTCGGTCAGCGCGGCCGTCGGCTCGTCGAGCATCAGCACCCGGCATTCGAGCGTCAGCGCCTTGGCGATTTCTACAAGTTGCTGGTTGGAAATAGAAAGCTCGGCGACTGGCGTCTCGACCGGGATCGGCGCCAGCAGGTCCATTATCTTCTGCGCATCGGCGTAGAGCCGGCGAAAATTCATCAGCGGCGCGCGCCGATTGTTGACGGCCGCCATGAGGATATTCTCGGCCACCGTGGCATCCTGGCAGAGCGCGATTTCCTGATGGACGAGGCCTATGCCAAGCCGCTGCGCGGCGGATGGCGATGTAATGGTGACGTTCTTGCCTTCGAGACGAATGGCGCCTTCGTCGGGTTGCACAATGCCGGCGATGATATTCATCAGCGTGGACTTGCCCGCGCCGTTCTCGCCGCACAGCGCATGAATTTCGCCGCGCTGCAGCGTGAAATCGACCCCGGTCAGCGCTTTGATGGCGCCGAACGATTTCGAGATGTCGCGGATTTCAAGAATGGCGGCGGCAGTCACTCCGTCCCCCTTCAGCGTTGAAATTGATGATATGGCCCGGGTCGAGGGGGGGGGGGCCCCCCCCCCCCCCCCCCCCCAAAAAAAAAAGCGAGGAAAGCCGCGGGGGCGGGGGGGTTTAAAAAAAAAAAAGCCCACCACCCAACAACACAAGGGGGGGA